>JAGCTA010000390.1 GCA_017963875.1 Victivallales bacterium
AGACCGTTGTCTGGAATGGTCCAATGTGATGCTTTGAGATGGAGAAATTCGCGGCAGGTACGATGGGTGTCTGCAAGGCAGTCGCCGAATCCTCGGCAGTCAGTATCATCGGCGGCGGTGATTCCGTCAGCGCGGTCAACAAGAGCGGTTTGGCATCAAAGATGACGCATATTTCGACGGGCGGTGGCGCGTCGCTGGAATTCCTTGAAGGCAAGGCTCTTCCAGGTTGTGTGGCACTTGACGATAAATAAAGATTGAAAGCAAAAGAACTTCCCTTGCAGATTCGTGTGATACAAATGGCAAGGGAAGTTGTCACAAAATCATTACAATTTAAATAGGGGAAGTTGAACCATGGCACGGAAGATTCTCATTGCTGGAAACTGGAAGATGAACAAGACGGGTGCGGAGGGTGCTGCGCTGGTCAAGGACATGAAGGCCAACTGCGGTGGCTGCTGCTGCAATGCCGCAAATGCAGTTGAAGTTCTTGTCTGCCCGCCATTCACGTCTTTGAGCGCTGTTATCGCTGAAGCAGAAGGTACGCCGTTGAAAGTCGGTGCACAGAATATCCATTGGGAGGAAAGCGGTGCATACACAGGCGAGATCAGCGGCAGCATGCTGAAGGAAGTCGGTGTGACACATGTGATTATTGGTCATAGCGAGCGCCGTCAGTATTTTGGCGAGACCGATGAAACAGTGAACAAGCGCCTCAAGGCGGCATTGAAGAATGGTCTTGTCGCCATCGTTTGCATTGGCGAAACGCTCAAGGAACGGCAACTCGGCGTCACTGAAGCGATTATCGAAAGACAAGTCCGCATTGCGCTTTCTGGAATCACGGCAGAAGAGATGAAGAATGTTGTCTTCGCATACGAGCCCGTCTGGGCAATCGGTACTGGCGAAGTCGCGACGAATGAGCAGGCGCAGGCCGTCCATGCATTTGTCCGTGCGTTGCTTCGCAAACTGTATGACTGCCCATGCGTTGCGGAAAACACTCGCATTCTCTATGGCGGCAGCATGAAGCCTGGCAATGCCGCTGGTCTGCTTGCACAGCCAGACATCGACGGTGGGCTGATTGGCGGCGCGGCTCTGAAGGCTGAGGATTTCCTTGCCATCATCAAGGCGGCTCTTTAACCATCGGCTTTAAATCCGCCGGTCTAGCGCCAGCGGCACAGAACAGAAAAGCCACTTTTTTCCTATATTTGCTGGAACTTTTTTTGACAGACATTGTCTCATGAAAATAGATGCTGGACGGGAAGGCGCAGTGAAGCGCTTTTTCGTCCAGTATGTTTTACAAGGGGATTTTGGAATTGAGATGTCCAAGGAGCCATCGACAGATGACCGAGCGCTCGTTGAGCGCTTTCAAAAAGGCGATGAACATGCATTTGAACGGCTGATTGAAAAATACAGCGGTCGTGCCTATAGCATTGCCTATGGTCTGTTGGGCAACCGCGAGGATGCCGAGGAAGTCACGCAGGACGCATTTGTACGAATGCATCGCGGACTGAAGAATTTTCGCGGTGATGCCGAATTCACGACATGGATGTATCGGATTGTGACAAATCTTTCCAGAAACAAGTACCGTTGGAATCGCACGCGAGGCAACAACATGACTGAAAGCCTGAATGCGCCTCTGGAGGGCACGCATGGGGAAGACGCGCTCTACAGGGATGCCATGGACGAGGGCATGTCGCCAGATGAGGCGTTGCGTTTTCAGGAACTTGAGAAGCGTCTCCTTGAGGAATTGCCGAAAATGCCTGAAATCTATCGCGAGGTGCTGGTGATGCGAAATCAGCGTGAAATGAGTTATGAGGATATAGCCAAGGCGTTGTCTTGCAAACTCGGAACGGTGAAATCGCGTATTGCACGGGCTCGTGAGGAATTGCGGGCGAGGCTGGAGTTATGAGGTGATGGTCATGAAAGAATCAATTGAAGAAAAGTGCCCAAGCAACGATGAACTCAATTCGTATTACGATGCGCTTTACACTGGTGACGCATGTGAAGAGCGGCATGAATGGATACGGATTCATATTCAGAAATGCGAGGCGTGTCGAAAGACTATCGAGGCATTTGAGACGATAGACAGGCTGATGTCCAAGGCATTTGAGGCTGAGGCCGGGGTTGCTGAGCGTGTGAAGGCTGAATGCCGTGTCGCAGAACGTCGTCGCCGTTGGAAGACATTGATGCGCATTGCCGCTGCTGCCGTTGTCCTGATTGGCATTTCGGGCTGGATATGGTCGTCCTCGCAATTGGAAAGTTCTTCAGGTATGATTGCCCAAGGGCCATCAGAAACGATGATTGTTGCTGAAAAGCCTTCTGAAAGACATCCTGACGTGGAGCCATCCACGGCAGTGGCTTCTGCGGCAACGGCGAAAGACACTCCATTGGAGTTGAATGAAATCTGGGCTGACGCAACTGCTGAGCCAAAATCAGCGCCCTCGCACGGTGTTGGCATATCTGGGAAAGACATCAGGCAGGTTGGAATTGATGGCAAAGGGCCGATGGTGCTTTCAACAAAGAGCAACAGTCGTGAACTCAATGATTCTGTCAGGCATATCTGGCTGGTTGACGACTTGACCGCAAGTCATGATTTGCTTAATTCATTCACACAGCGGACTGGAATTAAGGCGACGTTTGCAGACACGACGGAAGGGCGGCTGATTGTCCGCTTGCAGGGGATGACGGACCGTCAACTTCAAGGTTTGGTTGAGCAACTGAACGAGCGTCAGTGGGCGCTGGCATCACCGATGCTGCCGCAGCCGAAGCAGCAAGAAAGAGTCAAGTTTACTGGCAAGCCAGTAAGTTATACCCTGTGGCTTGTCGAAAAAGGGAAGAAACCTTGAGTAGGCGCGTGATGAGATGAAGCATCAGGGAGACGAAAGAGAACTTCAGTGTGGGGCGGAGCCCTTGCATGAAGTCAATGAAAAGGCCGTGGACGAGCAATCGTATTCCACGGCTTCGATGTTTCATTTAAACGGCGAAGTAAAGCGTGTCGTCTATGAAAGTCCCGACAGCGACTACGCGGTTTTGCGTCTGACGGACTCTCATGGGATGGAGCAGACTCTTGTTGGGGATTTGAAGAATGTCTTGGAGGGGCAGACAATAGATGCTGTCGGCAAATGGGAGAGCCATCGGGAACATGGCCGCCAGTTTCACGTCCAATCCTATCAATCAGTGTTGCCAAGTACGGCTGAAGGGATTCAGAAGTATTTGTCCTCAGGGATATTGCCAGGGATAGGCGATGTCTATGCCAAGCGCATCGTGGAGCATTTCGGCGCGGAGACATTGGAGATATTGGACAATTATTCCGAGCGTCTGAAGGAAGTGCCTGGAATCGGGCGCAAGAGGATAGATGAAATACGAAATGCCTGGCAGATGCAGAGTTCGCAACGTCAGACCGACGTGTATCTACAGGGGCTAGGCATCAGTCCCGCGTTTTGCAAGAAGATCAGGGAGCGATATGGTGAAGTCACTGCGGCGGAAATCGTTCGACGGAATCCGTATCGGCTGGCGGCTGAGATTTCAGGCATTGGATTTCTGAGTGCCGACAAGATTGCGGCGAAACTCGGCATAGCCAATGACAGTCCTCTACGGTTGTGCGCGGGAATGGTCTATACATTGGAGGAGTTTCAGGGCAATGGCCATGTGTGCGTTACGAAGGAGCAGTTGCTTGCATCGGCAAAGGAAAAACTTTCGGTTGGCGAGCCTGAACTTGAGTCTGGGCTGGCGGAGGCGCTGGCGCAGGGGCAGGTGATTTCAGAAGTGTCGCGGATAAATGGCGACAAGGAGATGTTTTTTACTCGGCAGATATATCAGGCGGAAACGGAATTGGCAGAGGCGGTGAATGTGCTGCTCGCGCATGGTGCGGCGCGTCTGAACGTATCTGCCGAATGGCTAGGAGAAGGATTTGCCAGATTGAATGAAGCGCAGAAACAGGGGGTAGTCAATGCGTTTACGTGGGGATTCAGCATCATCACAGGCGGACCAGGCGTCGGCAAAACAACCGTTGTCGGTCAGATTGTCGCGTTGGCAAAACGTCTACGGATGACCATGATGCTCGCTGCGCCGACGGGGCGTGCCTCCAAGCGAATGAGCGAGGCAACAGGGGAGAGCGCGCAGACCATTCATAGGTTGCTGAAGTGGGACGCGCAGAAGCACGGATTTGCGCAGAATGCGGACAATCCTCTGGATTGCAGGTTGCTCATCATCGATGAAGTATCCATGCTGGATACTCAACTGGCGGCGAGTCTGTTTCGAGCAGTCCGTCCAGGTACCCATGTCGTTCTTGTGGGTGACAAAGACCAGTTGCCAAGCGTCGGACCAGGGGCGGTGCTGCATGATTTGATTGCTTGCGGCAGAATTCCTGTATCTTATCTGAGGGAAATCTACCGTCAGGCGGACGGCAGCCGCATCATTACCAATTCCCATGCGGTGAATCAGGGGCGGATGCCAGATTGCCGTCCGTTGCCAGCGGGGATGCCGCCTGCGGATTTTTATTGGGTGGAGCAGGAGAATCCAGTCGCGGCGGCTGAAATGATCGTACGTTTGGTGACTGAACGGATACCGAAAGTCTATGGCTTTGATCCCATGGCAGATGTCCAGATATTGTCGCCGATGCGGAAGGGGGAATGCGGAACGCAGTTAATAAATGAACGGTTGCAAGAGGCGTTGAATCCGCCAGGAGAACAGAAGGAGACATTCAGGACGCAATGGCAGGTATTCCGAACTGGCGACAAGGTCATGCAGGTGAAGAACAATTACGACAAGGGGGTCTTCAACGGCGAGCAGGGCAGGATTCTCTTTGTCGATGCCCGTGAAGGGACATTTACGGTGCAGTTCGATTCGACAGTTGCCACGTATGATTCCTCTGACAGTTCGGAACTGGTGCTTGCATACGCAGTGACGGTTCACAAATCACAGGGAAGTGAATACCCCGTGGTCATCCTGCCCGTTCAGACACAACATTATATCATGCTCCAGCGCAATCTGATATATACAGGCATGACACGCGCGAAAAAACTTCTGATAATGATTGGCACATACCGTGCCCTGGGCACGGCAGTTCGCAATGACCGCCCGATGCAACGCCAGACCATGCTGGTGGAAAGGCTCCGCGCTTCGCGCTGAGCACGGGGCAAGGCTCCGCGCTTCGCACTGAGCACAGGACAAGGCTCCGCGCTTCGCGCTGAGCACAGGACAAGGCTCCGCGCTTCGCGCTGAGCACAGGACAAGGCTCCGCGCTTCGCGCTGAGCACAGGACAAGTCAGTGGTCTATGAAATCACATGGCCCGACTGTGGAGACATTCAGTTTGCCGTTGGCGTCTGATTTTGCCAGGACAAACGCAGTCCCAGGGAAAAGTGCGACGAGTTCCCTAGCCGTTTTTTCGCCTCCGACGAAAACTGTCGTGGAGAAGACATCTGAAAATGTTGGGTCCTTGGTGATGGCGGTGACGCTGGCCCCGAATTCGTCCATAGTGACTGGCAGGCCGTTTTTGGGGTTCATGATGTGCGCGATGCGTTTTCCCTGTATGATTCTGAATCGCTCGTAGTTCCCGCTTGTAGCGATGCACTGTCCGTGAAGCCGCACACCGCCGATGAGTTTTTTTGTGTCGATGGGTGAGCGTATGCCGATGAGGTCCCCTTCAGACGTATCTGTTCGGAAGATATTGCCGCCGAGGTCGATGAGGAATGACTTCATGCCGTGAGACTGTAATGTGTCCATTGCCAGTTGAAGCGCATAGCCTTTAGCGATGCCACCGAAGTCGAGGCGCATTCTGTTATGTGTGAATCGGACAGAATGGGCTTCTCGGTCGAGTTCGAGTTTACCGAAGCCGACGTGCTCTATGACAGCGTCGATGTCCTGTTGCGTCGGTAGTTTGTCCTGTTTTACGTGGAATCCCCAGAGGGCAAGAAGTGGACCAACGGTGACGTCAAAAAGGCCGTCGGAGAGTTTCCATGCCTGTTCAGACTTGAGAAGGATGTCCCAAAGCAAAGGTGAGCAGATGAAGGGCCTGTCAGTGGCTGTTGTGTTCAGGCGCGAGAGTTCGCTGGTTTCATCATAGGCGTTGATTGCGAGATGCAGTTCGGTGAGTTTGCCGATGACATCGCGGCAGGCTTTTGCAGCATGTTCTCGGTTATCGTCGAAAACCGTGATGGACGCCTGGGTATTGAACACGAGAAAGGAAGTTTTAAACGGCGTAGGAGTGTCACGGGGCGTAGACATGCGGTAGAATACCAGTGCAGCCACTGCACAGATGACAATTATGACTGGGACAAGGCGTTTGAATTTCATGGCAGTGTTCGACAATTAATTGACGTGAGACGCGAGACGTGAGACGCGAGACGCGAGACGCGAGAC
>JAGCTA010000391.1 GCA_017963875.1 Victivallales bacterium
ATGCACCGCATCGGCCTAAAAAAAGCGACCGACAAAAGGTTTTGGACATGGTAAATGCACATGTCACAGTAAACGCGCCTCTTCTTTAGGTTCAATGTGCATTTACTCCGAGAAATGTGCATTTACTTTTTCAAGTGACCTCTGAAACCTGAAACCTGAATCCGTGAGTGGTACTGCACGGATTCAGGCGAAATGCAAAAGGACCGCCTTCGCATGATGGAAGACGGTCCTTTATAAAAATCTCTGGCTGTCAATCAACTTGCCTGGCTAGTCGATGGAAAATGGATTGAAAAGTTCGCCAAGACATTCGATGAGCAAAAAGGAGAAAATTCGTTTCATAAAACCTCGCTGGTTCAGTTAATACAATTCGCAAACTCTGCGATAACCTTGATAGTCTAATGCCATATTCACGCTTTGTCAAGTCTTTAGAAAAATATTTTTTCACTGCAGCAATTGAAGCAGCCCGACCATCACCCCCAAAATGAAACCGAGCACTTGGATTGCTCCAAGATGCTGCGCCGCAATTTCATTGATCATCTTGTGGAACTGCCTCACATCCTGATCGTTGATTGCGGTTTCAATCCGTTCAGCCAACTTGAGATTGTCAATGATATCCTGACGATGTTCTATAATGTAATTGGAAAGCATATCGGACAGCGTCGGCAATGCCGTTGACTCGAACCATTCCCAGAGTTTCTCCGAACCAAGGGCGCTTTTCACCGTCTTGGGAAATACATCATGCAGATAATCTGACAATTTGTCCTTGAGTCTCTCCCGCGACTGCTTGATAATCTCGTTTATTTTGGTATTGCCCTGCGGAGACATTAGCCATTCATTGAAGCGCAGGCATATCTGGCTGACGTTCTGCTCAAGCATTTTCATTGTCTGCGGCTCACTTAGCCATTTGGCAATCAGTTCCTTCATCTTTTCTTCATTCGCAAAGAAATCCATGACAAAAGACGAAATCTGATCCGCGAAATTGTTTACGAATGGAATTCCTGCAAGTTTCTTTTTCAGATGCTCGGTAACCCGTTCATGCAATATCGATATCAACGATGGAGAATTCTCTATGCAGAAAGCGGCAAAGCCTTCCGCAATCTTTTGACGGTTTTCCTCATCATTCAGCCGTGGAAGAATCTGCGTCTCCCAAACCTTTTGGATGTTTTCGGCTGTCACCATCGAGTCAACATACTCCACAAGCGTTTTCTCAATCTGCGGCACTAGAAAATCGATGATTTCCTCCTGATGCCCCGTAAGAAACGCCTGCATTTTTTCTTTCAGCGCTGCGATGACATCTGGTCTTTTCAGCCATTCGATGATACGCCCGCTTAACTCATTGGCAATTTTATCTGGCGACAGCAACTTGTTCCCAATCTGATCCCCAATGGCGGTCGCGACTTGCGGCTTGTTGCGCGGGATCATTCCCTGAGGCCAAATCCAAAGCCATTTGACAAAATGATAAGGCCTGAAAAGCATCGTGATCGCCAGCCAGTTCGTCAAATATCCAATGGCTCCAGCCAACATCACTGGAGAAAGGTATTCCTTCCATGCAAACGGAATGTCATTTCCAAAACCAGCCTTGATCATTATCACCTGAACCAGCAATGCCACAATGGTGAAAATGCTCACAGGGAAGCAGACAATCTCCAGCAATGCAAAGGCACGTTGAATTCCATTGTACTTGCCGTTACATACAATCTTCCAACGTGTTTGGAATTCCGATGTGAAAATCCTAAAAACTCCCATCAATTGTATATCCCTTTATTTGAAATCCCATACGCTATCTTCTAGCGTCATTTGGCACTATATGGCTCCACAACGGTCACAGGAATCTTCCCGTCTTGCTTTCAGGCGAATGCCGAATGTCCTCAGGCGTGCCTGTGGCAACAATTCGCCCGCCAGCCTCGCCACCTCCTGGCCCCATGTCAATGACATAGTCGGCATTCCGTATCAGGTCCAGGTCATGTTCGATGACGATAACGGTCGCCCCCTGCTCCAGAAGCCGTTGGAACACATTGAGCAGCGTCTGGACATCCAGCGGATGCAAGCCGATGGTCGGCTCATCGAACACGAAAAGCGCCTCTGTCTGCACACGCCCCATTTCACTGGAAAGTTTCAAGCGCTGCGCCTCACCGCCCGACAGGCTTGGAGTCTCCTCGCCGAGGGTCAGATATCCAAGTCCCAGCGATTCAAGCACCTGCAATCGTTCCCTGACGAGTTTCATCCCTTTGCAGAAGCCAAGAGCCGTATGGATGTCCATGTCCATCAGTTCAGGAAGCGAGTGGCTTTCATTGTCTTGATTAGCCAGGTGAATGGTTCCTGCAATCTTGTCATAGCGCGAGCCACGGCAGGATGGACATGGGATATCCACATCTGGCAGGAACTGGACATCCAGGTTGATTTCGCCAGTCCCGTCGCAGACGGGACAACGAAGTTTGCCAGTATTGTAACTGAAATCCCCTGCTCCGAAGCCTTGCGCCTTGGCATCTGGCGTCCTCGCATAGATTTTCCGAAGTTCATCATGGACATTGGCGTACGTCGCCACCGTGGAACGGACATTGATTCCAATGGGCGTTGCATCAATCAATTTCACCTGTCGAATCCCTGCGGTTTCAACTGCCAGGACATGCTCTGGCAGTCTTCGTCCTGCAATTGAAGCAGTCAAAGCGGGCAACAGACTCTCAAGAATCAGCGTTGTCTTGCCAGAACCTGAAACACCTGTGACAACCGCAAGCCGCCCTTTCGGGAAATCCACAGAAAGCGGCTTTACAGTGTGAATCGGTCCAGTCTCCAGATGAATTCTCCCGCAAACGAAGAGTGCATCAGAACATCTTGGACGTGTCAGTTTTGCTTTCCCTGTAAGAAATGGCGCAATCAAAGACTGCGGGTTTTCGGCAATCGAATCCAGTGTCCCCTCGGCCATCAACCGTCCGCCATCCGCCCCTGCCTTCGGCCCCAGTTCGATGAGCCAGTCCGCCTCAGACAAAATCTGCGTGTCATGGTCCACTAGAATCACCGAATTGCCGTCAGCGATTAAATCGCGCATGACCCCTTTGAGTCCGACGATGTTCGCTGGATGAAGACCAATGCTAGGTTCATCAAGGACATAAAGAACTCCTGTCGTGCGATTTCTAACGGCACGGGCGAGTTGCATCCGCTGACGCTCCCCCGTTGACAGCGTCGATGCAGCGCGATCAAGCGTCAGATATTCCAAGCCAAGGTCCGTCAGCCGCCTGGCGGCGGAAAAGAATGATTCGCAAATGCTCTGCGCCATCGGACGCATCGCTTCTGGAAGAGAGTCAGGGACTCCATGCACCCACTCGACAAGGTCAGACAGCGTCATCTTGCAAGCATCGGCCAGAGAAATCCCACGCAGACGAGGCGCGCGGGCCGCGTCAGATAGACGCGTTCCATCGCAATCAGGACAACTGCTTTGGCGCAGAAATTTCTCCACGCGCTTCATTCCGTTCTCATCCTTCACCTTCGCCAAAGCATTTTCGACCGTGTAAGTCGCGTTGTAGTATGTGAAATCCATCTCGCCCGCCGCGCCATTTGTGCGGTTCTGATAAATCATGTGATGCTTGACGGCTGGACCGTGGAAGACGATTTCACGTTCACGAGGCGTCAGTTCCCTGAACGGCACATCCGTCCGCACACCGAGTTCCCGTGCGATATCCTTCATCAGCGACCACATCAACGTCTGCCAGGGCAGTACAGCCCCTTCGTCAATGGAAAGGGACTCATCTGGAACAAGAGTGCTTTCATCGACGACATTGACAATGCCTGTACCATCGCAACGACGGCATGCCCCCTGACTGTTAAACGCAAGTTCCTCCGCCCCTGGAGCAAAGAATTTTGTTCCGCATTCAGGACACACAAGTTCCTGCTCTGCGGCGACGGCCAGGGATGGTTCGTGATAATGGCCATTCGGACAGCGATGGCTCGCTAGACGCGAGAACATCAGCCGCAATGAATTCAGCAATTCCGTGCCTGTCCCGAAGGTGCTGCGGATACCTGGAACCCCTGGCCGCTGGTGAAGAGCCAATGCCGCAGGGACATACAGGACGTCATCGACTTGCGCACGTGTCGCCTGTGTCATTCGCCGTCTTGTATAGGTCGAAAGTGATTCAAGGTATCGGCGCGAGCCTTCCGCATACAGTACGCCCAGCGCCAGCGATGACTTCCCCGAACCTGAAACGCCAGCGATGCCGACGATTTTATGCAACGGAATGTCAACGTCAAGATTCTTCAGATTATGAACTCGTGCACCACGGACAAGGATTTTATCGACAATGGTTGATTCCGCCATGAAGCAGTACCTCCAGCATTTTCTCTTTCATCGTTGATTACCAATCGAATTGGTTCGTTCAATCCAGACTTG
>JAGCTA010000392.1 GCA_017963875.1 Victivallales bacterium
CTGGGGGAAGCCGAACCAAAAGGATTCCGACCTCGAAGAGGTCGAACCTACCCTCATGGGGAATAGAACGAAACCTTAAAACCTTTTTTCAAACCCACCCCTAAAACCCAAAGGAGCAGAAATGCTAGTATCACCCAACAGTTACATGTATGAGATGATCCGCTCCGAACTTACTGACATCGTCGGAGACGAATACGTCTGCAGTTGCGATGCCGACAAGTTCGGGCATTCCATCGACTACTACTGGATTCCTGAAATGTGGCACGACCGCGGCATGGAGACGCCAAAACCAGACTTCATCGTCCACCCCGCGAATACGCAGGAAGTCTCGAAAATCGTCAAACTCGCCAACCACTATAAAATCCCCATCATCCCATGGGGCGGCGGCTCAGGCTCGCAAGGCGGCGCTCTGCCAATCTTCGGCGGCATCATCGTCGATATGAAGCGCATGAACAACATCATCCGCATCGACAAGGAGTCTCTGACGGTCACCTGCCAGACAGGCATTATCGCCAAGCACCTCGAATGGTCCTGCAACAAGGAAGGCTATTCGACGATGCACCTCCCCGCGTCCATCTCCTGTGCAACCATCGGCGGCTTCCTTGCCCACAGAGGCACAGGCGTCCTCTCGACAAAGTACGGCAAATTTGAAGACATGGTCATGTCCCTTGAAGTTGTCACGCCGACAGGCGAGATCATCCGCACGCTGCCCGTCCCGCGCCAGGCGTCTGGCCCAGACATCACGATGCTCTTCATGGGCAGTGAAGGCACGTTGGGAATCATCACGGAAGTCACGCTGAAGATTCATCCCCAGCCTGAAGCGCGCGAATTCCGCGCGTACATCTTCAAGGACTTCCACACGGCGATGTCCGCTGGTGCCGAACTGATGCGCAGCCGCCTCCAGCCTTGCGCCGTCCGCCTGTACGACGAGACGGAAACCATCACGCACGTCCGCAAGGTCTTCGGCATGGAACTCGACAAAGGCGCTTATCTCGTCTTCGGCTTCGACGGACGCAAGGACATCGTCGCCTGCCAGATGAAATACGCACGTGAAATCATGGAGGACAAATACAAGGGCAAGGACCTCGGCAGCAAGGGTGGCGACCTCTGGTGGGAGAACAAGTACAAGTTCTTCTACCCAGGCTTCATGTTCCATCTGCCGCAGGCATTCGGCACGCTCGACACCGTCGCGACATTCGACAAGATTGAAAACGTCTATTGGGGCATGAAAAAAGTCGTCACGGAGAACTTCCCGCAGGCGCGTTTCATAGGTCACTTCTCACACTGGTACGAATGGGGCTGCATGTTGTACGCGCGGTTCATCTTCGAGGGCGATGACGTTCCGAAAGACCCACGCGAGGCCACTGCGCTCTACAACAAGGTATGGAACCTCGCCATCCGCGCGGCAATCGCCAACGGCGGCGTCATCAACGAGCACCACGGTGTCGGGCTCAAGTTGGGACATCTGATGAAGGACCTCTATGGTCCCGCAATGCCCGTTCTCGAAGGTATCAAAAAACAACTTGACCCGAACAATATCATGAACCCAGGCAAACTCGGTTTCAAAGGAGTCTGACCATGTATATCGACAAATTCAACGAAGCAATACTGAACTGCCGTTTCTGCTTCATGTGCCGCCACCTCTCTGGCATCGGCAATGTCACCTTCACGGAAGCAGACACGCCGCGCGTCCGCGCGTCCATGCTCTATGGTGTCACGCAAGGCACGATGAAACTGAACAATCCCGACCTCATTGCAACGCTCTACCGTAGCGACTTGAGCGGTGCTTGTCGCCGCAATTGCGTCAAGCACTTTGACGAAGTCGGCCTGACGCTTGCAGCCCGCGCTGATATCGCCGATACGGGTCTTGCACCGAAGGTTATCCAGGATATCGCCGCCGAACTTGCCAAATCCTCCAAATGGACTGCCAGTGGCAGTGGCGACATCCTCTATTTCACCGACATCTACACACAGGAAACGAAGTCCGTCGCCGATGCGTTCGCTAAAATCATGAAGAAGGCAAAACTCTCCTTCATCACAGTCAAAGGCGGCTGTATAGGCAAGGGCCTGAAGGTCCTCGGCTATCTTGACGAGGCAAAGGCTGCTGCAAAGAAATTCGCCGATTTCGTCAAAAAGACTGGAGCGAAGACGGTTGTTGTCTCCAATCCCGCCGCGTATGACGCATTGGTCAACGACTATCCCGCGCTCGGCGTCAAGTTCCCCGCGAAGGTCATGCATACGTCCGAGTTCATCCTATCGCTGAAACAGAAGTATAAGAAAGCAGGCGACGTCTATTATCTTGAAAGCGATTATCTGCGCAACTACAATGAACTTGCCGCTCCGCATGACCTTCTTAAGGCATGTGGCGCAAAAAACAAGCCGTTTGGCACGAACGACGAAGAGTCCTATACTTGCGGCGAAGGCGCCGTCGTCCTGCCGAAAATCGACGCATCGCTCGTCGAGAAACTGGCGAAATACATCGAGGCGCGCGCGGACAACCCAAAGAAAGACACGAGTGTCGTCGCGTCTCCCTACACGAAATTGATGCTTGGAAAATACACATCGCTCAACGTCATGACGCTTGAGGAACTCGCGGCGGGACTGCTGTAAGGCTAAAAAGGAGTTGGTACCATGCCACTGACCACAATGAAGGAAATGCTATGCGCGGCACGCCGCGAGCACCGCGCCA
>JAGCTA010000393.1 GCA_017963875.1 Victivallales bacterium
TACCACTTCACTGCCTCGGCGTAGTCCTGTCCCACGCCGTAGCCGAAGAAATAGCACAAGCCAAGAATGTATTGCACCTTGAAATAGCCTTGCTCGGCTGCTTTCTGGAACCACTTCACTGCCTCGACATAGTCCTGCCCCACGCCCTCACCATCGGCATAGTGCATGCCAACAATGTACTGAGACCTGGTTACTCCCTGTTCACCCGCCTTACGGTGCCACTTAACCGCCTCGGCTTTATCCTGTTCCACAGCGTAGCCATGGTCATAGCACAGGCCAAGAACTGATTGCGCTTCGGCATGCCCCTGCTCGGCGGCTTTGCGGAACCACTTGACAGCCTCGACATAGTCCTGCCCCACGCCGTCACTATGGCTGTCCCCCCATGCCATGGCTTCTTCCCGCCAGGGAGCCTTGCGGTAATTATCCTGCTTCACGCCGCCACCGAAGTAATAATACATGCCAAGATCAAATTGTGCTTCGGCATACCCTTGTTCCGCCGCCATTCGATACCACTTTATTGCCTCAGGACAATCCTGCGCCACGCCAAAGCCATTGTCGTAGCATTCACCAAGCTTATATTGTGCTTGAGCATGCCCCTGTTCCGCTGCCGCTCGATACCGTCTCACTGCTTCAGCGCAATCCGACTCCAGGCTTAGACCATTGTCATAGTGCAAACCGAGATTATTCTGCGCGGTTGCATCTCCCTGCTCGGCCGCCTCGCAAACCTTTGATACTTCCTCGGGCAGGAATTTGCCCTCTATATCTTCTTTTAAACCTTTATTGTAACAACACAATATCCCAATAGTGGTACACCCCACTATTATCAATATGAATATTGAGTACTTTTTCATCGGAAGTCTCCGAACAGGGTAAAGGCGGCCCAGTAGTAGGGATGGCTGGTTGCCGGGTCGGCGAGCAGCTTCAGCTGGGCCTCGCGGAGCGCCCCGCCGCGGTCCAGCGCGCCATTGGCCTTGATGGAATCGACGATGTGCGTGTAGTAGGCGGCCATGAACCTGGCGGTCGCCGCGTCGTCCACCGGCCAGAAACTCGCCAGCACGCTGCCCGACGGCGACTTCCGGAGCAGCTGATAGGCCATGCCCTCGATTTCCCCGCCGGTGCTCTTCTCGCTGACCGCAGTGGAACACGCGCTCAGGACAATCGAATCGACATTCTTCACATTGAACCCCATCATGTCGGCGTAATGCCATTTTTCGCCGTTCGCAAAAAGAATATACGAATTTCCGGGGGTTGTCGGATCCAAAACGGCATGTGTCGCCAAGTGAATGAAGTTGAGATTGCCCAGCAATGATTCGAATTCTGACAAAGTTGCCTCGTCGCCGATGTATAGTTTGTTCTTTTCAAATAGGTTGGCGATGTTTTCGCCTTCGAGGCGACCATTGGCAAGCGTTGCATCCGGGTCGGCAAAAACCGCAACGCCGATGTCTTGGATGTTCCTTTTGGCGGAACTGCGTGCAAGGCGAATCAAATCAATGCCCGTGACATTGGTGATTTGGAATTTCTCCACGAGATACTGTTCGCCATTGAACAGAGCCGCAAATGGCAGATAGCGCAGCAGGCCAGAACTATTGACGATCAATTTCTTGATTCCGAATTTATTCAATGACTCCAGCAATTCGTCAGGGAAGACGATTTGGTATAACTCATTTAGAATTTTGGTAATCCGCTCATTTGAATCACGAGAGGATTGCAACATTGCTCGGGATTTCAGAATGAGTTTTGAGAAGCCCTGCTCGTCAATTCCAAAGTCCTTCAAAGTTACGCTGGTGACAAACTTCTGCTCATGTGTCGCCATGAAAACCAGCACACGGTCTTGCAGGGGAACATACTGCAAACAGGCCGTGTCGGCGTCAAGAACGGAACTCAGTTGTCCTAGCGAATCTGGGTGAATGACAAAATTGTCAGCCAAAACGGCGTCCAGCTTCTGGTTAATTTCAGGTGACAGGCTTTTCCTTGCATTGTCAAAGTTTTGCTCGATCTCTCGTTTGATTGACAATGCCTTCTGAATGAGTCCCTTGTCACGCTCCTCCTCCGGCTTGGAGTTCTCCAAGGCGATGATTTGCTCTGCCTCCTCTGCCTTGATGACCAATGCAATCAATGACTGCATCTGAGTGGAGGCACTTTCGTCATTGTGGACACTATGTTCTGCCTCGCGTATTAGCTTCTTTTCAAAATATTTATTCCAGAAGTCGATTTTTGATATATCATTGAGTTCATCCAAAATTACAAACAGCAGTTCTTTCATCTCCATATCGCGTGCTTGAAACACGGTGTCTTCTACGATGGCTGATGAAAATAGCGCTTGATATTTGAAATAACTTTCAATATCATCCAAGACATCCTCGGCAGGGAAGTTTTCTTTGGCTTTTTCCGTGGCAGAAAAAGCAAAGAAACTGGCTATGATGGTTGGGTTGTCGGAGGTGTCCAGGCACTTTTTCCTAAGTTGGTTGGCTTTGTTTATCTTTTCTTGCCTGGTCAATTTATTGTCAGAGAAAGTAATCAAGAATTGGAATTGATATATTCGAGCTAAATCATCATATAATTCATATTCGATTGCTGTTTCCAAACACTCTTCAAGCACCTTTTCCGCTGATATGGTTTCTCCGTCCATTGTCAAAGCCAAAGCGTAGTTAACCGATGCTCTGACATACAAGAAATTATTGCCCATTTCCTTATAATCCAACCGGGCATTGTTGAGTTCCTGTTCCGCATGGGCCATATCTCCTAAATGCATATATCCCATCCCCAGATTCATTTTCGCCATTGCAGTCATTACCGGATTCCCTTCTATTCCAGGCAATGCATTTATCAGTAGCGGAACACCTTGCGATGCTTTTCCGAGTAAAATATACGCAGAACCAATGTTTAAATCTAATATCGGTCCCATGTATTTCTCAAAATCTTCTGTGGCTGCGCGGCGCTTCATGACAAGTTCATTTATCAGCTTCTCATAAAGCTCAATCCTATTTAGTTGGATGCAGATGCCAAGCTTGTCATTCAGAATCCAGCATTCTGCATCGTTATGATCTATATTTTCCCCCAGAGAATAGTCTTTGAGGTCCATTGAATCCAAAAGTTCGTATGCCTTATGCAGGGACTCGCTCCTGCCATCCTGGCCCAAGGTTTCGACAAAGATAATGTCAGTTAAGAAATCCCTGTTCCCATCGTTCGAGCCATACCAACGAGAAGCCTCTTTTTCATCTCCATACGTCGACAGGAAGAAGAAAATGAGGGCGCGTCTATCATTGGGAATGCTGGATATGCCTTTCTCAGTTATTGTTTTGGCAATGTGAATGTAATATTTCGCGGAGAAATCCTGGCTGTCAGTGGCCCGGGCAAGCACCCGGGTTAATCTGTTTGCCCAAACGATTTCATCGAATTTGGCGCATCTGCTTGCAGCCCCGTCGAACAGATCCCACTTTTCGCCATAGATCAGGTACATGGCCAGAAAACTTGCAAAATCGGCCTTGTCGGAGTTCGTGGCGTTGATCGCATCTATTTCACTTGTCAGACGCTTGCCTATTTCATCATAAGCAACATCTTTTCCCTGCCGCTTTAGCACAGGAAGCAGATCCACTTCAAGCCACATCCTTTTCGCCCGGAAGTTATACTCGTTGGCCAGGCCAATCGCCTTGGCCAAGTCGTTCTCGGCGTCAACAAGATGGCTAAAATGGCGTTCCATTCTGCCGAGACTCTGCCAGGCCGCAAAGAGGATCGTTTTGTCTTCGATTTCCTGCGCCTCTGGCTGGGCCAAACAGGTCAAAAGCAAATCTCCCTTTTGCCTCAGCATTCTTTCATTGAAGTCGTAGAAATCGGCTTCGAGCAATGCTGTGATTATCGAAATCCTGTCCTTCAATGCCAATTGTTCGATAGGAGAAATGACTTTAAAGTCTTCTTTACATTCCCAATCATTAGAAATCGTGTTTTCTATAAGTTCGGAGTCCGAATCTGAGGGACTTGCTGAAA
>JAGCTA010000053.1 GCA_017963875.1 Victivallales bacterium
GTGTTCGCCAAATTCTCCAGGATGGATGGCCAATTCACTGCGGAAGACTTTCTCACGGGTAATGTCATTGCCGACAATCTTGATGTCGCGGATGTTGACGATTTGGCCTTCCCTGATATGGTATTCCACATCCACCGTATGTTTTTCCGTATCCTTCTTATGCGTTGCCCAGACCTGGATATCCAGATACCCCAGTCTGCCGTATTTGCTCTTGAGATAATTGATATCCATCTGCTCACGGTCCGAACTGAATTTCATGCCCTGCTTGGACACAATTGCCTCGCTCAGGTCCTCGACTGGCAGTTTGGAGGCACCAGTAATCGCAACATTGGAGATGGTGTACGGCTGGCCTTCCTGAAGAATGTAGGAAACCGTCACCCAGAAATTATCCTCATCAAACGATTGGACAATGTCCGCGACCTCAAAATCAAGATATCCCGCATTGTGGTATTTCTTCTTGAGTGCTTCCGTGTCCATCGGCAACTGCATTTTGTTGAAATAATTGCCAAAACGGAAGATGTAACGCCACCACTGGCGCTGTGTGACAATTGACGTCTGCAAATCTCCCTCCTCGAATACGGTGGCATTCTCGAAACGTGTTCCCAGCAACTTATGGCGTTCTTCCTCCTTGATTACAAAAACCAGTTTTGCCCCCTGCCCGTCTGACGGTTTCTCCTCCATAGTCGAGACTTCCGTGCCATAATAGCCATCGTCCTGATATTTGTCGAGAATCGCCTTTCTTGCGGCGGCCTTGGTCCGTTCCTCCAGCGGCTTTCCGATGACGACCGTGTCCTCTACTGTCCTGAGCAATTTGTCATTTTTGAACTGCTTGTTGCCTCTAAATTCGATTTCACGCACGACTGGGCGTGGAACGACAAAGATGTTCAGCCCGAGTTTCCCTGCACCAAGGTCAACTCGCTCCACACGCACGTTGTCAAAACTGCCGCTGAGCATCAGTTCCTTGATGTCGTCATTCAGAATCGTCTCATCGAACGTATCGTTGACACGTGTTCTGATGATGTGAAACACACGTTGGGACAGTGCCTCTGGATTATAACCACTGTCATCCTTTTCGCTGATGACGGCGATCTTGTCAACCACGGTAGCCCCGAGAAGGCTACCAAACATTAGAACTCCAATAAACAAGCATGCATACTTTCTGCAAAATACAACCATTTCCGTCTCCAGATGATAAAGGGAAAACCAATGAATATTTAATTTTGAAACATAAACTCGTACTTTACTTAAGATATACACTTTTGCCTATTCTGCAAGCGCAATGACAGGTTCAACACATAAAAAAACCGAACCCCATGGGAAGGGATTCGGTTTTTGATGAAAGACCAGCCGTAAAACGATTAACGTTTGCTGAACTGGAAACGCTTGCGCGCGCCTGGACGACCTGGCTTTTTGCGTTCCTTCTCGCGGCTGTCGCGCGTCAACATTCCTGCGGCCTTCAATACTGGGCGGAACTCGCCGTTGAATTTCTCTAACGCGCGGGCAATGCCATGGCGCAACGCACCAGCCTGGCCAATCGAACCGCCGCCAGTGATATTGGCGACAACATCAAAGTCCGCCTGTTTTCCCGTGAGTTCAAGCGGCTTCACGGCATAGCCGCGAATCTGCTCCAGCGGGAAATAATCTTCAAAATCACGCTTGTTGACCGTCACTTTGCCAGTACCCGGAATAAGACGAACGCGAGCACTTGCAGACTTGCGACGCCCTACAGCGATGTACACTTCTTTCGCTTCTGTCATACTCTTACTTCCTTTTGCTCCTGAGGAATATGTTGTTTAATTAAAATTCACTTAGTCGATTTTGATTGCGAGCGGTTCGCATTTCTGCGCGGTATGCGGATGCTCGGCACCTGCATAGACCTTCAGTTTGCTGTACTGCGCACGGCCAAGGCGGCCTTTCGGCATCATTCCCCAAACGGCGTCAAGAATCATGCGTTCTGGATGACGTTCACGGATAACGCTTGCCTTGCGCTCCTTCAAACCACTCATGTAGCCAGTGTAGTCCTGGTAGATCTTATCCGTGTCCTTGCGGCCAGTCAGAACGACTTTCTCCGCGTTGATGACAACGACAAAATCCCCACAGTCCAAATGAGGCGTATAGGTTGCCTTGTGACGGCCGCGGATAATGTTGGCAATCTGCACAGCGAGACGACCCAATACCAGTCCGTCTGCGTCAATTACATACCATTTGCGCTCAATTTCATCCACCTTAGGCAGATATGTCTTCTGTTCCATGTCTCTAAATACCTGATAATGTGTTATGATTAACTTAAACTAAAAGATTATGACGGATAATTAATGTACGTCCATTTCTTGATTTTTCAACTGAAGTTGTCCTATTTTGACACTTTTTTCCAATTTTAGGTATCATCTTTTCAGTTTTCCGTCGATTCGTCCATTGGAGAATCAGGAAGCGTTTTGACTGGAACGATTCCTGGGAGGGAGCAAACATCCCCCGTTGCGAGCGACGTCAGGAGATTCAGTTCCATCAGCATGGGCTCCGCCGCCCCGAACTGCCTTTGTCTTTCATGATTGCCAGTGACCACGCACAGACAGCCGCTTTGACAAGCAAAGTCATATTCTCCGTGGAGTTTCCCTGCTGAGCCAACGGCAGATATCTCCAGTTTGCTCCCACGAGGCTGAACAGCCACGGCAGGCTTTTCCTGCGTGGAAAACGCCTTGTCAAAGAGCCAAGTCGCCGCGTCCCATGCCATCATGCGACAATGAAGCATAGAATCGCTGAATTTCCCGCACGACATTTCTATTTCACGGATTTGCCCAAGACAACCGCCAGAAACGATTTCCTTGACAGCCGACACCATGGGCAGAATGCGCAAGCCGCCCAGCACCCATGCGTGCGACTTTCTCTTTCTGACAGTGGCCACAAGATGCTTCAACTCCCCGCTGGTCATTCCGTTGAGGCCAGAAAGGACAAAAGGTCTCTTCTGACGAAAAAAGGCACCGAGAACACCCTGCAACTCGTCTTCTTCTAGATTCAGCAAGGCGATACACCCGCCAGGAAGGGTCTCCAAGGGCAATTCGTCCAAAGACATTCTCATGACTCCAGACGGCATGGCAAATCGTCTATTTGCATTGTGCCCATCAACAACATACAATCCTGTCATATCATTCGTCATCATAGTCAATCCCCAATGGATTCCAGGCA
>JAGCTA010000394.1 GCA_017963875.1 Victivallales bacterium
AAGAAATAAATGGTTTATTTTTTTATTTATGCGAAATGGAAAAAGGAAAGTCGTCGATTCTCCATGAAAAAAAGTCGCCATGAATTGACTTTTTGTCAAATTGTGTCATATTAATAGTTCATTCAATGAATCAACCGAAAATCGGTGGCATACGAAATACATTTATTAACTAACATATAAAACGCAAGGTTTAAGGAAGTAGTCATCAATGCCGAACATCAAATCCGCTGCAAAAAGATTGAAACAGAATATCAAGCGCCGTCTGATCAACCGCATGCGCAAAAGCCGTGTCAAGACAAGCGAGACCCATCTCAACGAAATGATCAAGGCTGGCGACAAGGAAGCCGTGCAGAAGCAACTTTCGAAGTGCTTCTCAGAACTTGACAAAGCCGCTAAAAAAGGCACGATTCATCAGAACAAGGCGGACCGCAAGAAGGCGCGTCTGACTGCCCGTGTCGCCAAAATGGCGTAATGGTAATTCTTTGTCCAGTGTATGGTTTTGGATGGAACTTCAAATGCGGTTCCAGTTGCCATAGATAGAGTTAGGCGTCAAGTTTTTTGACTTGGCGCCTTTTTGCTGAAAAGAGCAGATTCAATTCAAGACGCTCTTTCGGCGCACAGTCGCTGGGTTTCATAAGTCAGTCCCGTCTTGACGGGAGAATGGAGAAACAATCGGATGGAAAACAGTGCATTCGAACACAATCTGGGATGGTCCATTAAAAACTGGTGCGAGGAAAATGCGTCTGCGGCGTTCTTGTTGCAGATGGATGAGAAAAATGTCCTTGGTTGTGTGACTTACGAAGACGTGTTTGCTGATGTCCTGGCATGGGCGGATTTTTTCCAGAAAAAGGGAGTACAAGCGGGCGACCGCGTGGCAATGATTAGCCACAAATCCCCATGCCATTTTCGTTTCTTCTATGCGTGCTGGTATCTTGGGGCAATTGCCGTGCCAATCTGCGAGACATTCGGCAAGCCTGAAATGTCCTTCGTCATTGGCGACAGCGATCCCAAACTGATTCTTGTTGACAAGGCTTGTCTGAAGAACGTCCAGGCGACGGAGACAACTGTACCGATAGTTGTTCTGGACGATATGCCGCATGGCGACAAGGCGAATCCCGCTGCCGTCTCATTGACAGACTGCTCCATTGATGATGTCGCCTGTCTGATTTATACCAGCGGTTCGACAGGCATGCCCAAAGGCGTCATGCTGACGGGGCGGAATATGCTGATGAACGCGATGAGCGTCCGCAGGGCGTTCCGCGTGTATCCAGGCGACCGCATTATATCGCTTCTTCCATACTGGCACAGTTATGCGCTGATTTGTGAGATTCTGTTGGTTCCCGCATGCAAGGCTGAATGCGCCATTGCGCGTGACATGCGGGATTTCCAGAAGAATCTTACCGCTTACAATCCCTCGCTGATGATTGTGGTTCCCAGAGTCATCGAGACGTTTAAACTGAAGATGGACAAGCAGATTGAGCATCTTCCAGAGAAGAAGCGCGCATTGATTGAAAAGGCAATCTACAACGCCAGCCGAATTTTCACGGCACGCCCGAAACTGGATGGCGGTATTTTGCGCATGGTGACGCACTATTTGTTCTATAATCCACTGGTGTTCAAGAAATTCCGTAGCGTCTTCGGAAATCGTCTCAGGCTGATTGTTTCAGGCGGTGCCCCATTGGATCTGGAACTACAGATTTTCTTCAAGTTCCTCGGCATTCCGCTGCTCCAGGGCTATGGCTTGACGGAAACATCGCCTGTTGTCAGTTCAAATCTCCTGCATGACCATCTACTCGGAAGCATCGGCAAAGTTCTTGACTGGCTGACGCCTGAATACGGTGGCGATTATACTTTCAAGGACGAACAGGGCAATCTTGGCAAGGACAAGCGTGGACAGTTGCTCGTCAAGGGCGCGTGCGTCATGAAAGGCTACTGGAGGCATACCGATGCCAGCGCGAAGACTTTCGAGGACGGCTGGCTGAACACGGGTGACGTCGGCTATTCCACGGAGGATGGATTCCTATTCATTGATGGACGCAAGGGAAATATGATTGTGCTTATCGGTGGTGAAAAACTGCATCCAGAGCATGTCGAAGATGCCATCAATGGCTCGCCCTACATTTCTGTCCCCATGGTCAGTGGAGAGAAATGCAAGAATGTCTATGTGCTTGCTAATGTCTATAGCGAATATCGCGAGAAATATTCTCCCGAGGAACTTCACAAACTTGTCAAGGACGATATCATCAGCAGAACCGCGCATCTCGCGCCGTACCAGAAACCAAAGGATGTTCTGATACTGCCCGATTTCAGCATTGAGGACGGTACGATGACTGCGACGCTCAAGGTTCGCCGCAACAAGATCATGCAGCGTTACGCTTCGGAAATCGAGGTGTTCCTCAAGGAATGCGCCGAAGAGGATGCGACAAAGAAGGAAATCGGCATCGCCTCCAGCAAGGTCATGGAATCCCTCGCGGCCGCGAAAAACTGATTTGTGGCGATTTTTCCTCGGTCTTCGCCCGAGGCACAGAACAAGCAGAGAAGCGGCGGCGGATTTTCCTTCGGGCCTCGCCCGAGGCACAGAACAAGCATTGCAGTGGTGAATTTTCCCCTGGGGCTTCGCCCGAGGCACAGAATAAGCAGAGTAGTGGCGGGAATCTTTCCTCTGGCTTCGCCCGAGGCACAGAACAAGTACTGTGCAGGAAGTTACTTCAACTTTTTGTGTGTGAAATGCTTTCTGCCTTCCGCGTAGTCTGCGACGATTTGCCCGTGGCCTGCCAGATGCCATTTGTAGATGACCAGCCCTTCCAGACCAACGGGTCCGCGCGCATGGATTTTGTTTGTGCTGATGCCAACTTCCGCACCTAGGCCAAAACGGAATCCATCGGCGAACCGTGAACTGCAATTCCAGAAGACATCGCCAGAATCGACGAGGTTCATGAATGTTTCGGCTGCTGCAGCGTCTTGCGTGACAATGACATCCGTATGACCAGACCCATGGGTGTTGATATGGTCAATAGCGGCGGCAAGGTCATCGACGATTCTGATGGACAGGACATTGTCCAGATATTCTGTATCCCAGTCCTTTTCTGTCGCAGGCTCCATTGGCACGATGGCGCGAGTGCGTTCGCAACCGAGCAGGCGTGTGCCACGCTCCTTGTATTTTTCGCATAGCGTAGGGAGGAGGCGTGGTGCAATTGCCTGATGGACGAGAAGCGTTTCCATGGCGTTGCAGACAGAAACATACTGGCATTTCGAATCAATTGCGATGTTGCAGGCCATTTGGATGTCTGCAGTTTGGTCGATGAACACATGGCAGATGCCGTCCGCATGTCCAAGCACGGGGATGTTTGAATTGTCCATGATGTATTTGACGAATGCGTTGGAGCCACGGGGGATGATAAGGTCGATCAGACCGTCCATTTTGAGCATTTCACGTACATCTTCGCGTGTCTCAATCAACTGGAGCCAGTCGCTTTTCAACCCTGCCTTTTCGCTTGCCTCGCATATGACTCGGGCCAATTCGCGATTGGTGTTCAATGCCTCCGAACCGCCCTTGAGCACGGCTGCATTCCCGCTCTTGAGGCAGAGGGTTGAAATCTGAACTAGCGCATCAGGGCGGGATTCGAAGATGATGCCGATGACACCGATGGGGCATGTGACCTTGGTAAGCGTTAGTCCCTCGTCCAGTTCTGTGGCGCTGAGGACATTTCCAACGGGGTCGGGAAGATTTATAAGGCTGTGGATGCCATCGATGACGCCTTTGATTTTGGCTTCATCAAAGGCGAGTCGTTTCAGAAGCGGGGCTGGGAGGTTCGCCTCACGTGCCTGTGCCATGTCAATGAGATTCGCTTTTGCGATGGCGGATGCCTGTTCGGCAAGTTCCGTGGCAATGGCGGATAGAACAGTGTTTTTCATTTCAGATGAAATGGCACCAAGGGAAATGGAAGCGTTTTTTGCGCATTTGACGCGTTCAAGAATGGACATGGCGATACCTTGTGAATTTGAAATTATTAAATGCTGTTATGGATGGTCGTTGAAATTTGTTCTGTCAGCCAATCGGTTGCATTGTCGGGAGATGGCGGCACAAGCATGATGGCACCAGGATGCTGATGCTTGAACCAAGTCAATTGTCTGCGGGCATATTGGACAGTTTTGTTGGCCAACAGTTCGCAAAGCCCGTCGATATTGGCCGTCGGGGAATTTGACAGGAAGGCGATGATATCCTGATAGCCGAGTGCCTGACGTGCGGTCGGAGTATTGAGGAGGCCAGCCGCATCGGCTTGTCTGGCTTCTTCAATCCAGCCGTTTTCAAGC
>JAGCTA010000395.1 GCA_017963875.1 Victivallales bacterium
ACTCAAGGCCGTGTTGCCATTGTTCAGACATTCGCTTGCAAAGTTCCAGCGTCTCTGGCATCGTGTGGTAGAAAGCCACGCATTCTCCAATGCGGTCACCACTGACAAGCGGGAAGTTGTTCAGAAGCCAACTGCGGGAAATCGCCGTATCTGACGGGAAGAGGTGCATCGGCCATGCAATCGACTGATGCAATGGACCATACCATTCAAAGGTAAGATTCGCAGGAAACTCCCTGTATGCCATTGAAAATTCATGCCAAGCCTTTGCGACAAGCGGTGCATCTGTTCTCCAGAACGGTCGTGCCAGTGCCTCAAGGAAGTCGCTGGCTTCATTTGGGAATGGCTCGAATGACAACGCGCCAGCCGCCTGGTTCATGAGCCCTGGATAATTGCCGAAATACCAGCATTGCATGGCCGCTGAAACGCCGTGGTCATACATGAAATGGTATTTGTCATAGAGGTTTTCAGGAACTGGAATAAACGGAACGGACGCATCTTCATGTGAACAACCGACCTGGAGTTTTGCCCCTTTTTTGACTGCGCTGTCGCATACCTGTCCAAACAGTTTCGACGGACCGACGAATGCCAACGAGTAGTCGTAGACAGGTCTGTCCAAACCAAGTTGTTTGGCATGGCCGCCCGATTCAAAGTTGAACATCACTGTGGAGTCTTCAGGCCATTGGGATACGGCATCAAGCAGGCGTTTTGAAAAATCCGTGCCGTCGGTTTGTGATGGCGTGTAGAACCATCCGATGAATTCGGCGTTTGGATTGTATTTGTGCATGGCATCCGTATAGAGCCGTGCTAAATCCCGATAGCGTTCTGATTCAGGGCGTTGTGAGCAAAGCGGACACGTTTCCCCCTCAGCACGATTCCAGCGGATTTGGTGGGCAATGCAACTGCCGTTGTCTTCGCCAAGCATGATATTGATGATTCCGCCAAGTTTCGGGACTTCCCTGAAAATCATTTCCGTCGATTCGCGCAGGAATTGCCGTCCTTTTTCAGAAGAAGTGCAGAAAAAGCCATATTTCCCATATCTTTCGATGCTGAAGCCCATCATTTCGGGATGGCGTTTCCCCTCGTCAAACGCTGGGGCATTTCGGACGGAATCCGACCAGAGTTTGGGTTCGGAGAGAAAGACATAGATGCGAATACCATAGCGCAGGCAACGTTCGACCGTCAGGCGCAATTTCGCAAAGCGTTTTGGGGCGTCTTTGCCTCGTTCAGGGAATAGAGGCGTGGGAAGGTCGTTGAAGTACATTGTCAGCCAAAGGCCGTTGATTGCCTCATGCGCGAGTTTATTGAGGTATTCTTCGGGATAGTAATCAACATCATTCATCAATTCGTCGATATTGAATGGCGGACGGTTGGTTGGGCCGAAGAAACAACGTGAGACACGATGCTTGACGAATGGCTTCCGTTGCCATTGACCAGGCATCACCGCTTTGCCCTCCGCCTCGCAAATACGGTCTTCCAAAAAATAGATGGCACGACGCAATCCATCATTGTCCGACGCTTCCACAATCGCCTGTTCTGGAGTGATTGTCACACGGTATTCTTCCTGCCCTAATGACGTATCATGTTTGAACAAAAAGATATACGCGCCATCTTCGTTGATGCGTATATCCTTTTCCGAGAGCACGCGGCGCAAAGAGTCGAATGCGGTTTCGGGAAATTCGTCATTTTTTGGAAAATCAATGCCAAACCTGACACCATTGGTCAGACAGTTGGTGCAAGCACCTGGATTGCATCCTTTCCCAATTTGGAATTTGTGCTGCAACGGATTTCTCAAGTCCTGAAGGAAACCAAAGGATTCGCGTGGCGGCTGGGGGATTGCGCCAAATTCGTCAATATGCTTCTGATTCATTGTTAATCCACCGTATGTTTATTGTATATCTCTTTGGAACAAGGTGTTAGGAAAGCCGTTTGGTCGCCAGATGCTTGAGATGTCTCTTTAATTCATCAAAACTGCAAAACGACTTTCGAATCTGGTATTTAAATTTGCCTGTCTTCCGAAGTTGTTGTTCTCGTTCAGGAACAACACAGCCGCGTGAATCAATCAACTGCCCCCAACTGGCGACGCTCCAGACAGGGATGGGGTCCTTGACACGTGGAGAGAGGTTCTTCTTCCAACTCGAAGGAAAGTACGCAAGCCATCGAGGGCGGTCATTGAGCCATGTCGATGTTGTCAGAGTATTGGAACCGAATTTAAGCTCCGTTTCCGACATGAGCAGTTCAAGGCATTTGGGAAGATAGTCTGGGTCTTCGAATATGGAATGCGGGCCAACGGCGTTGGCAATATGAAAGACAACGGTACCGTTGGAGGTAGGGGAGGGCACATCGTAAGTCAGGCTACCACAGTGCCAGCTTGGAGGCGCGGCTCGTCCGACAACATAGCCATGCAAAAACGTCTGTTCTGCTCGTTCAAGAGCATAGTCCTTGATGAAGCCCCACATCGTTTCCTCAAATTCCTCTGTTGGAAGCTCGGCACACTTGTTGGCTTTCCTCAAAATCCTCATGCTTTTTGCATCATTCCATAATGGTCTGGAATCGGTATGGTTAAGCGCATGGTACAATAGCGGCGTATGGTCACGGATGCATTCTGCAATCGTCTTCTCTGGCAAACGCGGTACAAGATATTTATGAGCATAGAAGAAAGAGATGCGACACAATCTTTCAACGTAGATTTTTTGTTCTTCAAGAGTTTTTAATTCAAGTGATTTCATGTCTTTTAGTTCAATAATAAACAATAGATAGTTGGATGACCGCAATCATATTGCAGCCAAGTGTTCCTGAAGAAGTGCCAGGCGGGAATTCATTTGGGAAAACAATTTGAGAAAAGACGCGAAGTCATTGCTCGCCGATGAGGAATCTGAGGTGTCGGCATTGTTGGAAATGACCCGAACCGTTCCAAAACGCACAGGAATACCACATTTCTGTACTAGTCTGTGGCAGAATTCGGCGACTGCGGACGTCTCCATGTCAACCGCGCACGCCTGAGCTTCAATGGGATTTCCACGAGCTGCTGCAGGGTCAAAGACATCCCCTGAACATACGGGTCCAAGAATGACTTTGTGTTCAGGAAAAACCTTGCCGACGGCATTGAAAAGAGTTTTAGTCAGCGATGCGTCCAACGTATGCCAGAAATCGTCTTCGGAAAAGTCAGGGACATCTCCAAGACCACGGGCTCCTGGCAGGGGTACGAGACTGAAATCCTTGTGTGCCGTGCGGCTGGCAACCACAATGTCGCCAGCGTGAAGGTCTGACGATAGGCTGCCAGCCGTTCCCCAGATAATGACTGTATCGCAATGCTTGTTGAATATAAGGTCTGCCGCAGCGGCGCAAGTGGATGATTTACCAGCCCCAAAGCCCGTTGCTGCAATACATTGCGGGGGGATGCCAACAGCTTCCCCCGCAGTCGGAATGATGAATCCTGGTTCGTAGTTATTTTCC
This sequence comes from Victivallales bacterium, assembly GCA_017963875.1. The sequence continues at coordinate 3,454 of JAGCTA010000395.1, forward strand.
TAAGATATTATTG
>JAGCTA010000396.1 GCA_017963875.1 Victivallales bacterium
AAGAATAGCCCTAGAAGCTCTAGAAAAATCTAGAAGCTGGTGTTTTATAGGATGCATTACCTCCTGTAGTATCCCCATCCGTCAATTACCCAGCGTGAATGGCGCGTACGTATCCAACTCATGCAAGACGGCATTCTTGAATCCAGGGCCGTTGCTGGGCCATTTACCAGCCTCTTCGCTCTTGATCAATCGCCTGAATGCCGCGATCCGTTTGGTCTTTGGAAGCTGTGACAACGGGAAGGCGACGATGCAATCCCAGCGGTCGCGCTCATAGCTGGACTTGTATCTGAACTTGAACTCAGGCACGGGGCGGTTTTCGGACGCGCTGGCGAAAATTCTGCCGAGCGGATCGACAATCACATGAAAATAGTCGGGGAATCTTTCGTCATCCATCTGGACGAACACGTTGAACGCCTCTGCTTGGCAATAGGTCGTTTTTGGGTCGAGCATCTTGTAGAGGTTCTTGCGTTCCGCATGGAGCAGGGCATAGAGGTTTTCGCCGTCATGGATGAATTTCATGACGGTCGGATAGGTCGTGGGCTGTCCCGTCTCGTCGAAGAACTCCGTCATGGTAAATGCGTCCTTCCAGGCAGCCGCCATGCCGTCAGGCTCAAAAGGAACGGTGGATTTCGCCTTGGGGATGACCATTGGTGCCGCAGCAGGAACAGGAGGAAATTCATTGACCAGAGACGCCTTGAGGCGTTCTAGCATCGCCTTTCCCTTTGGATTGCCTACAAGGGCCAGAGCCTTTTCAAGGCGCTCGTTCACTTCGATGTCTATGCCTGGCTTGAGGTAGCAATTCTTCCAAAGTTTTTTCTTGTCGTCATTCCAGCCAGAACGCGCGGGAGACGAATACCAGCCCCTTTCAAACGCCGCGTATATCGCCTCGACTTCAGGCGCGGCAGCCGCGCCGAACACGCGGACGTAGAACTCGCGGCGGACTTCCTCCACATTACGGTACGGATTCCATGACGCCTGGGCAAGAGTCCACAGGAACGGCGCACCGACGTCCCAAACCTTGGTGCCAGTCCTTTTGGCGTAGATTTTGTCGGCATCGAAGAACATTGTCGAATAAGTTTTGGTCATCCCACGTTTTGCGAGAAGCGCATAGTCGTGGAATGCGACGCGGTCCGTTGGCCTTGGGAACTCCGAACTTTCTCCGTAATATTCGCGCAATGTTATGTTTTTTGTCTTAGACAGCCATTCATCAATGGTGTCCATCACGACCTTGTTCTTTGGCGCGTCAATATAGTGCTTTGAATCGCGGTAGATTGGCGCAAAGGAAATATCGACATTGTCTGGAATCTCAGTTTTTGGGGCGAATTCCGTGAAGAAATAGGCGAGGGTGAGCAGGCGTTTGTCAGGATACTTTTCCTTCATATACGCCGCAAGTTGGTTGAGCCAGAGGAAGAACTGCGTTGAGCGCCAGACCTTCCATTCCTGCGACTCGACTGCCAGGTTTCTGCCATCGAGCACTTCACCGTTCGGCAGTGTGATTGGCTCCATGCACTTCGGGCAGCAGCAGAGAATGTAGTTGTCCTCGATGATGACACGGAATACCGTGTAGTCTATATGCTTTTGGACAATATCGTCAAGCCTCCGAATGAATTCTTTGGTCATCTCTGGGTTGGTAAAGCACAACTGGGTTCTGTATTTATAATCCAATGGGTTGATGCGCTTTCCGTCGATGAAAGGATAGAAATCAGCGTGGTCTTTGTAATACATTTTTTCAGGTAGGAAAACGCGACAGAGATTGTGTCCCCCGCCAAACTCGCGAATGCATCCGAAACGTTCAACTTCCTTGTCCCCCGCCGATATCCAGTTGGAACCGTTGCGAACCTGCCATAAATTGTTTATCTCTAAATCCTTGCCGCCGCATACCATCTGATGGCCGCGCTGCTTGTAGACAGGGACATCAACCATGTTGTCTTCCTTAAAAACAATATCCACCTTCTTTGAGAAGACGGTGCCGATTTCAGGCTCGGGTCTTGCCCAGATGATGTCCGTGTTGCGGTACAATACCTTGTAGACGCCGTTCAGCACGCCCTTCGGGCATGAGCCAATGATGCGGAACCGTTCGCCGCTTGTGCGGATGGCATAGCCGTCGTTGCCTTTCAGTTCTGGAACTTCTTCGGAAACAACGAGTTCAATGCACGCGCCGTCTGCATTGCCGACGATTTCAAGCGGCGCGTCCGTGATTTCGCCAATCCATTTCTTCAGTTCCTCAGCAGCCAGTCTGACAACATGGTTCGCGTCGTCGGCGACGACAATCGGACAGACCGCTTTGCCGTCCGACACTACCTTGAACTGCCCCGCGTGGCATACTCCTGCTGTCAGCAGTACCAAGAACATCCATAGCATTTTCTTTTTCATCGCTGCTCCTTTTCGTTAGAGGTATATCACTTGTCTGGATAGGACAAATCGCCATTGATTGTGATGCCGCCGTCTGCGACGACGATGGCACCGTTGAGGTAACTCGATTCGTCCGATGCCAGGAAGCGTGCCACTTTTGCAATTTCTTCGGGCGTGCCATAGCGGCGCAGCGGCGTGCGCAGATTGAGAAAACTGTTCTCGTCGAACGTGGAGTTTTCAGGATTGCTCTGGCGCATCATGGGGGTCATGATAGCGGCGGGGGCGATGCAGTTCACGCGTACGTTGTAGCGGCCAAATTCTGCGGCCATGGATTTTGTCAACTGCACGATCGCGCCTTTCGTGGCGGTGTAGGCGTCGCAGTCGGGGATGCCGATCATTCCTGCGCTGGAGGCCGTGTTGATGATTGCTCCACCCTGCTTCATCAGCAGGGGGATGGTGTACTTGCAGAAGAGGAACACGCTCCGCAGGTTGATGGCGATCACGCGCTCCCAGATTGCCTCATCGATGTCCGTCACGCGACCGTCTTTCCCGTTCAGATAGACGCCTGCATTGTTGTAGAGGATATCCAGTTTTCCGTTGGCGGCGGCGATGGCCTCCTGCACGTCGTGGCTGTTAGAGACATCGCACTTCACAAACGTCGCCCCAGTTTCGGCGGCGGCCTTTCGGCCTGCCTCTTCATTGATGTCAGCGATAATCACGTCGGCACCTGCTTCGCGGAAGCACTTTACTCCAGCCAGCCCGATGCCGCCAGCGCCGCCTGTCACAATCGCTTTTTTCCCTTGCAATGAAATCATAATAACACCTCACATGATAGTATATCCGCCATCCAGAACGATTTCCTGCCCCACCATGAAGTCCGATGCCTCCGAAGCGAGGAAAACGACGGCACCTTGATGGTCGGATGGCGAGCCGTAACGGTCAATAGGCGCTGTGCGGAAGAAAACATCTATCACGTCGGGGAATAAATCGGCGACTTTTGTGACGCCTGGCGAAATGCAATTAACGCGAATGCCATGTTTGATGAGTTCCGCCGCCGCTGCGCGTGTCATGTGTATGACTGCTGCTTTGGAGACACTGTACGGCAGTTGCGGGTCGGGCCAGATGACATGTCCGCAAATGGAACCCGTGTTGATGATTTTGCCGTATCCGTTTGGAATCATTGCCCGAGCCTCTGCACGAATGCAGTTCCATGTGCCGTTCAGGTTTACGTCAAACTGTTTTTTCCATTCATCAGGTGAAACGTCAAGAAGCCCTTTTATTGGTATAGAGATGCCAGCGTTGTTGACAGCGATGTCCAGCCGTCCGAATTCGTTGATGACCTTTTCCACCATGGCATCTACGGCTTTTGAATCGGCAATGTCGCAGTTGATTGCAATGGTATGCTGCCCTGTAGCCTGTGCTATTTCAGCAGCGGTACGTTCAGCGTTGTCCGCCAGCACATCCACGATTGCCACATCGGCTCCAGCCTCCGCGAGAGCCTGTGCCATTCCTCGTCCAATCCCGCGTCCTGCGCCTGTGACCAGTGCCTTCTTTCCATCCAGTTTGAAACGGTCTAAAATCATAGTGCGCTCCTTTGAGTCCTCCATAATGACACTTTATTTCTTTAGAAAGGATTTCACGGCGTTCTTGACGTCATTGACGCCAAGGCCGTACTGTTCGCGCATCCATGCCTGGCAGCCGACCTTCGTCGCATTCAAGTCAGGCATCGCCAGACGCTTGAAGGGCACATTTCCAGCGCCGTCGTCCATCAGCACCTCCGCCACGGCGCTTCCCACGCCGCCGCAGATGTTGTGTTCTTCCAGTACCACGATGCCCTTCGTCTCTTTTGCGGCGCGCAGAATCGCCGCCTTGTCAATGGGCTTGATGGAATAGAGGCTGACCAGACGGCAGTCGATGCCTTCTGTTGCTAGTTCATCGACGGCCTGCTTTGCGTTGATGCCGACGGTACCTGCGAAGAACACCGTGGCCGCCTTGCCGTCACGGAGTAGTGCAGAGCCGCCGATTTTCGCCTCAATCGGGCCGTTGTGCAGGTCGGGTTCGCCCTTGTAGCCACAGCGGAAATAGACGGGGCCCTTGTAAGCCATCATGGCATCGGTCAGTGCGATCGTTTCCGCCTTGTCACATGGGACGAGTACGACCATGTTCGGCAGCGACCGCATGATGGCGATGTCCTCCGTGGAATGGTGGGAGATGCCCAGTTCGCCGTAGGCCATGCCGCCGCCGATGATGACGATTTTCACGTTGGCGTCATGGTAGCACACATCGTTGCGAATCTGCTCTAGGCAGCGCAGCGTTGGAAAATTGGCGATGGAATAGGTGATGGCGATGTTGCCTTCCATGGCGACGCCGCAGGCGACGCCCGTCATGTTCTGCTCTGCCACGCCGCAGTTGATGAATCGGTCTGGAAACGTCTCCGCAAACTCCTCGATTTCGCCATAGCCGATGTCGGCCAGAATCATGAAAACGCGCGGGTCGCGCTTCGCGATGCTCAATAATTCCTTATTAAATGCCTTTCTCATTTTGCTTCCTCCACTTCTTTCAGCGCCTGTGCCAGTAGTTCATCCGTCAAACCGCCATAATGCCATCTGTAGTCGTTTTCCATGAATGACACGCCTTTGCCTTTCACCGTGCGGAAAATCACGGCTGACGGCTTGCTGTCGCACAGCGGCAGGTCCCGCAGGGATTCATAGACGGCCTTCTGGTCATGGCCATCTACTTCCTTTGCGGCCCATCCGAAAATCTCCAGTTTTTGCTTCAATGATTCCAAATCAATGATGTCACGTGACTTGCCGAGTGCCTGCAACCGATTATAATCGACCAACATGACCAGATTGTCCCAATGATGCTGCGCCGCCAGCATGATGGCCTCCCATGTGGAGCCTTCGTTCAAATCGCCATCGCTGGACATGCAGAAAATGCGATGCTTCTTGCATGCCTGCTTTGCGGCCATCGCCATGCCGCAGGCCACGGGCAGCCCATGCCCAAGGGAGCCAGTGGAGAACTCCACGCCAGGAATGTGGTGAGAAATGTGGCCGCTCAGTTTGCCATTGTCGCAATAGTATTCGTCAAGCCATTCCATTGGGAAATAGCCAAGTTCGGCTAGAGTGGCCAGCAATGCGGCGCCTCCATGACCCTTGCTCAGGATGAAACGGTCGCGGTCCTCCTTCTTGACGTCCTTCGGGTCGACATTTAGGATTTGAGTGTACAGCACGGGAAGGATGTCTGCCATTGACAACATGCTTCCAATGTGACCGCTTTTCCCTTTGTGGACCATTTTCAGACAGTGAATTCGCACTTTTCTAGCCAGTTCATGGCATTTCTTGAGTTCAATTTCGTTCATACGATAACTCCAGGCCTTTTGTTCTATTCAAGTTTTTAACTTGTATTATTTTCACTTGGCAAATAAACATACATGCCGAAGGATAAAAGTCAAATCAGTTGCTCAAGAAATTTGATTTTCGATGGAGATAAGGAACTGTGTGTAACACAGGCAGGTTCTGTATCAGTTCGCGTCCTCTTTTCTAATTTAATAACGTCGCTCTATTCTCAAAGAGGGTAGGTTCGACCTCTTCGAGGTCGTTATCCTGTAGAGGATTGCGTCCCCTAGGTTTCGCTTCGCTCAACCTAGGGTTACTGATATTTGACCCCTTCGGGGTCTTAGCAAAGCCTCCTTAACATGAGCGATTACCGACTCTCATGGGGAATAGAGCCTATTGCGTAAAAATATTTTATAAAACTTGCATTTTTTTCTTGTATTTTGAACTGAGCATAAATATAGTAAAAGTAGAATCTACTAAAAAGGACTATCGAACATGTCACGAAAGAATATTCATTCGGGGCTTTCTCGGAAAATCGAACAGTATCTATGCCGTTGCTCAATCGGCGAGTTGCTGCCACCAGAACAGAAATTGGCGGACTATTTTCAAGTCAGCAAGCCGACTCTGCGCCTGGCTTTGGCTCCTATGCTCGAAAGTGGTTTTCTGGAAGCCGTGAACGGGGTCGGGAATGTGGTGAGAAAACTGCCGCAGACTTTGCGCAAGGAATTGATCTTTGTCTGTACCGACCTGGTCTTTTTTGCTGATACCTTGAAAAATTTCAGTATAGAAACTACAGATTCTGGTTATATCAGTTCCATCGTATCGCTGAGTGGGGATGAAGCAACGCGGGTGCGGATCATGAATACCGTATTCGAGCGAGATCCAGCGGGGATCGTGCTTTACCTTGGGTATCCTGAAACACCGTTTCAAATGCCAACTCCAAGGCTGCCGCTCTTGCATCTGATTCGGCGTCACAGCGGTTTGCCAGGCGATCTGCTAACCCTTCAGAACTCGAAATCCATGGCGCAACTGGTGCGGCAGTTTTATTCTGAAGGTTATCGGAAATTTGCCTTGTTCGGCTGGCACGTGAATCCGAATGCGGCTGCGGAACGTGAACAGGGATTCCGCGAAGGATTGGGCAAGGTGCGGCTGAATGTGCGCGAAAAGTTGATCTGCACCTCGCCAGACTCCGTCGAAGATTTCTTCGAATGTTTCCTGCATCCGACGAAAAGTCCAGATGTAGTCTGTTGCTTGAACGACCACTGTGCAGGCGATCTGCTGTGCGAACTGAAACGGCGCGGCATTCCGTATGACGGTCTGCGAATATCGGGATTTGACTGTTCGCCGATGACGGCATTCTTTCCTCGTTCGATCCTGACGGTTCGTCTGCCACTGGCGGAACTGGGACGGCGAGCGGCCAGGCTGCTAATCAGGCGGATCGAGAATCCGTGTCTGGCACCATTCCATGAAAAACTGGAATCGGAACAGATTGAGACTGAACCAATGGGATTTTTCAATCATCTGAATCAATAACGCGCTGGAATTCCAGTTCACGTTTGTGCCGTGGCAGAAGATCACAGCACTGAACAACGATGCGGAAATACCGCTGCTGGATGATATTCGGCGATTTCAGAATCAAACTTTCGATAAAACACAAGTTGGGATGAAAATGGAAAACTCAAATTCAAAGAAATGGCTGAAACCAGGTTCGAGACAATGCCTGATTCGCAGAGGCCTAGTCAAGTCCATGGGCTACACGGATGCCGATTTGGAAAAACCTATCGTGGGTATCATCAACACCTGGGGCGAAACCAATCCAGGACATGCAAATTTCAGGGAACTGGCAGAAGCAGTCAAACACGGCGTCTGGGCCGCTGGCGGCTTCCCATTGGAAATCAATACCATGTCGATCTGCGAAGTCTTTTTTGACATTTCCAGCCTAATCTACCGCAATCTTCTTTCCATGACCACGGAGGAACTGATTGCACGACATCCGTTTGACGGCGTGGTTCTGCTGGGCTCGTGTGACAAAAGCGTGCCAGGTCAACTGATGGCGGCTCTTTCTGCCAACAAGCCGATGATCTTTCTGCCTGGCGGTCCCATGTTGCCAGGAAATTACAAAGGTGAGACTCTGGTGTGCGGTACGGACAGTTTCAAACTGTGGACCAAATATCAGGCGGGTGAGCTGAGTGCGGATGACCTGAAAAAGGCGGAAGGCTGTCTCTACGGCAGCATGGGGGCCTGTCCGATCATGGGCACAGCCAATAGCATGCAGACCACGACCGAAGCGCTGGGACTCGCCCTGCCAGGCAGTGCGTCCGCCCCCGCCGTTTCAGCCTTGAAAATGCGTTATGCAGAGGAGAGTGGACGTCAGATCATGGAACTCATCCAGCGGGACATCAAGCCTCGGGACATTGTTACGCGCAAGGCCCTTGAAAATGCGATCACGGTGCTGATGAGTTCTGGTGGTTCGACCAATCTGCTGATCCATCTGGTGGCCATTGCAGGCCGCGCTGGAATCAAACTGGACCTGGATACCTTCCAGCGAATCAGTGAAAAGACCCATGTGCTGGTCAACTGCAAGCCGTCTGGCACGGGCTCGGTCGGGATCGAATTCCATCAGGCAGGCGGCGTTCGTGCGCTGATGAAGGAACTGGAAGGTCTGCTGAACCTGGATGCTTTGACGATCACAGGAAAAACGGTCGGGGAAAACCTGAAGGACGCCGATTATTCATACGACCATAATGCAATCGCCTCGTTTGACCATCCGTTGCAGCCGACGGGCGGCATCGCCGTTCTTTACGGCAACTTGGCGCCGCGTGGCGCGGTCATCAAACGTTCTGCAGCCTCAATCATGAAATTCCGCGGGGAAGCCAGGGTATTCGATACACTTACAGAGGCAGAAAAATATCTGCTCGACCCGAAATCGGATATGGACGAGAACAAGGCGGTAATCCTGCGCGGGTACGGTCCGAAAGGGGCACCTGGTATGCCAGAATTTGGCAACTACTTCCCGATTCCGCCGAAGATGCACAAACGCGGCGTGGACGATTTCGTCCGAATCACGGATGCCCGCATGAGCGGCGGCGCGTTCGGCACCGTGGTCCTGCATGTGTGTCCCGAGGCCATGGCGGGTGGTCCGCTCGGCGCAGTTCGGAACGGCGACATCATCGTGCTGGATGTGGACAAAGGCATCCTGAACGTGGAACTTTCCGATGAAGAAATTGCGAAACGGCTGGCCGAAATCACATTTAATTCCAAGGAAAAATTCGAGCGCGGATTCGTTCGACATTACATCGATACGGTGTTGCAGGCCGATGAAGGCTGCGACTTCCCGTATCTGCAGGAAAAGGAGATTCGGAAATGAGCGCGGATAATTCTGTATTCAGGACACCATTTCATATTGGCGGCGGCAGGGTGCTGGATCGGGACTACCGACCGATTGCTTTGCATCCGAAACGTTTCCATCTGACCGATAATCCTGAGGCGGCACAGGCGTTTTTGAGAGAATGTGCCAGTGAGGGTGTTAATTTGATTCATGCGGAATTCACGGAAGCATTGCTGACCGAATCCAATGGAGCGTTGAAAAACGGTCCCGCGCTAGAACTGTTGGATGATTTCATGGAAGAATGTTTTCAACTCGGAATGTATTTGGTCTTTACGCCGATCACGGAAAAAATCAAAATCCCTGACGGACGGTCCGAACATGCGATTAGGGATGACGAACCAATCTTTGCC
>JAGCTA010000397.1 GCA_017963875.1 Victivallales bacterium
AACTGAAAAAATATGTCGAACAGCAGAACAATGACAAGGCGTTCGATGAAATGAATGCCCTTCTGGTGGAGAACACAGTTCCAAGAAGCGAGGTTTTTGCCGCCATCGCACCGATCATTGAAGATATACTCAAAACAGAACGCACGAACAAGTTTGCAGAAGATGATGCCATCTGGTCTTCCACAGTGGAGCAAGTGAAGAAGGAAATTAAAGAACTCAAGGCAAAGGAAGAGGCGGAAAAAGAGGAACAGCGCAAAAAGCAAGAAGAGGAGGAACGCGCTGAAAAAGAGCGCAAGCGCCTCGAAGAACGCGCAAACGCCATCAAGGAGGAAAAACTGCGCAGAATTGCCAAACTACATGAAAATGCAGAGAAAAACAAACTGCCCAGTTCCATACTGGATTTCCAAATCCATTTCGATGACGAAGATGCCGACCTCCAGAAGTGGCGCGAATCCTGGAAGGGATATATCGAAAAGTCCAGCGAACTGATGGATGCAGTTTCCTCTTTCCATGTCGATGAAGAACAAAAAAAGAGCAATATCACACTTCCTGTCGTCATCCACTACAAAAGCAAAAAGGATGCCACGAATGAAATTGACAACTATACAACTGCTCTAATGACACTTGTGAAGTTTGATGGAGAAAAGGCGACGTTTGAGGCAACAAAGGGAATGATTCTCCAAAAGATGCCAGACATCCAAAGCAGAAAATTCAAGTCGCTTCCAGAAAACTTGATTTCATTCACTGTTGACTTTGAATTGCTTCTCCCCGAACAGCAGATTGCCATTACAAAAGCCGCATTGGCGGCAGCAAAGGAATCGGAGGGCACGGATGCGGCGACGCTGGTCGCGTCATCTCTTATCTCAAAGGGCAATTTCCTCCATGACATCTTTGAAAACCCCGTGTTCGAAGACTTCCGCTCCGCAAATGATTTTGTGGAAACGCTTAAAGCCGAGCAGGAATACGATGCCAATGATGAACTGATGGCCAAGCATGTGAAAATGCTGTCGCAACTCCTTGATGAATGTGAAAAGGCACCCAAGGCACTCAAGACGCATATCGCCGAAACGACCATCCAGCGTTATCTGTCTTCATTGTCAAAATCGAATGCCACAGATGAACTTAAGGAATTCATGGCACGATATACGAAATTCGCAAATCGGAACTGATAGTTTCCATGGGTGTTTTTCCACACTAAATCATGCCAGACTCACCAGAACGCAAACCATTCAAGATTTCACGCCAGGTGCTTCGCGACCATGCGGCTCCACATTCGCTTAAGATTCCAAAGGCGAAATCGGTCAGCCTGCGAATCGTCATCTGGTTTGTGCAGATAGTCGTCGTTCTGGCGGTCATAGAGCATTTTTTCATCAGACCGCATTTGTCGAAGAAAATCCCTTCGATTCCCGCAGCACAACATGGAGAACTCATTCCTGCGCTAGGCGAAGACGCCAAATTGCCAGTTTCGCTAAAGGAAGTTTCTCCTGCATGGCTGCCATTGCTAAACACATTGCCAGAAGAAGCCGTCGGTGCAATTCAGCGGCAGTTGGATTCATCGTCACGCAACGGACTGCCTGTGGAGAGCGTCAATTCGATTGGGATGCGCTTCCGCCTGATTCCACCAGGCGATTGCCAGATTGGCAGTCCAGAAAATGAACCTGGCCATACGGCAGTCGAACAACGCCATCTTGTCTCTTTTTCCGCGCCTTTTTACATGGGCATGTATGAAGTAACGCAGGCACAATGGGGTGCAGTCATGGGGAAAGACAGCAATCCGTCCCATTTCACGGGTGGCAGTCTGCCTGTTGAAGAAGTCACCTGGACACAATGTCAGGCCTTCTGCAAAAAACTCGCTGAAATAGAGGGGCTGCCCAAAAACAGTTATCGTCTGCCTTCAGAAGCCGAGTGGGAATATGCCTGCCGTGCAGGTTCACAGACGGCCTATTGCTTTGGGAATGACGTGCGTCTTTTAGACAAATGGGCGGATTACGACGGCAACAACTATAAGCGGACAAGTCCTGTCGGCCAGAAACTGCCCAATGCCTTCGGCTTGTATGACATGCATGGAAATGTCTGGGAATGGTGCCGAGACCTTTACAAAAACTACCCTGGCGATTCCACGCCATATTCGGAGGCGCACACATACCGTTGCGTCCGTGGCGGGAACTGGTTTGTCTCGGCTCAGGAATGCCGTTCAGCCAACCGATGCCGCCTTCCAGATCAATCCACTGGGAACATGCTCGGTTTTCGGGTAATGCTAGTCCTCGAAAACTGACTTCACATCCCATTGGGACGTAAAACATAGCGGTATTTTCCAAAGGTCTTTTAAAACACTCCGTTATATGCCGTAGAAGTCCCGATACCATTTGGCGAACACGGGAATTCCCTCCTTTATGGAAGTCGTCGGTTCATACCCTACCGCCATACGCAGTTTATCAATGCTCGCATACGTCGCATAGACATCCCCCGCCTGCATCGGAAGCATCTCCATTTTAGGCTTAATCTGCAAGGCATCGGCCAGCGTGTCAATGACATCCAGCAGTTTCTCGCTGCGATGATTGCCTATATTGTATATATCGCAAAGCGGAAGATTGTCTGCATTCACCACAAGGACAATGCCATTGACAATGTCATTGACGAATGTGAAGTCCCTGAGCATGTCCCCATTGTTGAAGACTTTGATTGGACGGTCGTGGAGCATGGCATCCGCAAACAGTGAAAGAGCCATGTCTGGGCGATACCATGGACCATAGACGGTAAAGAACCGCAATCCTATCGTCTGCATTTTGTACAGACGGGAATACGTATAAGCCATCAGTTCATTCGCCTTCTTTGTCGCCGCATAAAGACTGACGGGTGTATCCACACGGTCCGATTCCTCAAACGGCATCTTTGTATTGCCTCCATAGACAGAGGATGACGACGCATACACGAGTTTGGGCACTTTCCGAGCATTTCGGCAGCATTCAAGCACATTCAAAAAGCCCTCGACATTTGTCTTCTGGTATACAAAAGGATGCGTAATTGAATACCTCACCCCAGGCTGTGCCGCCAAATGCAGCACGACATCAGGGTTCTCCTCTGCGAACACGGCCTTCATGCCTTCCAAATCGCATATATCAAGTTCGAGTCCCTTGTAACCCGCAGAGTTTTGAAGCATTTCCTCGCGTTTCCGCTTTAGGCTGACATCATAGTAATCATTGAAATTGTCGATGCCGACGACATCCCATCCACGAGAGAGAAATTCCTTTGCTGCGTGATAACCGATAAAACCTGCGGTACCCGTAATAAGTATTTTCATAGTAACCCAAAATGCTAAGTCAATTATTGATACCCTTGATAGAATAAGATATACCCAAAAACTAAAGATTCAAATGATGAGAGGAAAACTAATGACACTGTACCCTTGTTGCCATTTTTCTTGAAAAATGAAGTAACAATTCTCCATTATGTCAGGAAATGATATGTTTTTGTCTTTTTTTGATATTCCATTTTTATTTTATCAAGGTATAATATTTTAAAATCAATCACAATAGGATTTAGCAGACACCAAAGGAATCTGGACATGGTTAATGAACGCATTGCAAAATTAGTCAAAGCCGCTCGTGAAGGCGAAATCTTCCCGCCATTCAAACAAATCGAATACGACGAATTCGACCTGAAAATGGCAGACCCACTTCGCATCGCCAAACGGCTTTCCGAATATATGGAGGCTCAACCGCCCTATTTCAGCGAAGACAACGAACTCGTCGGAATGCTCCGCTTCGATGGCTCTGTCGAGGGCCCACTGTTCCCCCGCACTGGACATAAGTTCTTTGGTGAGACAGCACACAAGTTCTATTGCAAGCAGATGGAGAACCTAACCTCCCTCGAATGGCAGCACTCCAATGCGGATTTTGGCAAAGTCATCAACACAGGCCTTGAGGGCATCCGCCAGGAAATCATCGAATCACGCAAGAAGTATCTGGATGACCTTCCGCGCCTGAACTTCCTCGCAGGGCTGGAGGCGATGATTCGTGGCATCGTCCGCAGGGCGCAGCAGTATGCGGTAGAATGCAGAAAACAGGCTTTCGCCTGCACCGATGCGACTCGCAAAGCCACGCTGCTGCGCATGGCGGCGAACATCACGCAAGTCCCCGAACATCCTGCACGGACATTCGAGGAGGCCATCCAATGCCTCTATTTCTGCTTTGGCTTCCAGCCAGATAGCATCGGTCGCCCCGACCAGTATCTCTATCCGCTCTATCAGCAGGGAATCGCCGACGGCTCGCTGACCAAAGACCATGCAAAGGAACTGTTGCAGGAACTGTATGTAATGATTCACGGCTGGACGAAATTCGGTACATCAAACGGGGACAAAGGTGCCGAATCACATTTCGTCATCGGCGGCTATACCATTGACCATCGAAATGGCTGGAACGAACTCTCCGAACTGATTCTTGACTCCATGATGGAAGTCGATCTGATCCGCCCGCAGGTCTCTCTCCGCTGGAACAAACTGACGCCACGCTCCGTGCTATACAAGGTGCTCGACTGCGAACGGAAGGACAAGAACAAGCGCATTGCCCTGGTCAACGACGAGCCACGTATCAATTCGATGATGAACATCGGCAAACTGCCGTGGGAGACGGCATACGACTATATCATGGTCGGTTGCAACGAACCTGCCTTCCAAGGCGGCATCTCCCTGGGCGGCACTGAAGTTAATATATGCCGTTCACTTGTGAACACGTTGAATGACCGCCGCGCCGAAGTGCTCGCCTGCAAGGACTTCGATGCCTTCTACGCCATTTACGAAGAAGAATTGAACCGAGACCTCGAAACTGTTCTGGCTTACTCCAATCGCTTTAACATGCTCCGTTCACGGGACTGCAACGTCCTGACATCCCTCTTCATGACTGGCTGCGTCGAACACGCCACTAGTGTGACCCAAGGCGGTGCAGTGCGCGCCCGCTGGTGCGCCAATTTCATGGGTTCGACTAATCTCATCGACTCCCTTTGCATCATCCGCCAGTTCGTCTTTGAGGAAAAACGCTGCTCAATGGCAACGCTTCTCGCAGCCCTGGACGCCGACTGGAAGGGCCATGAGGAACTCCGATCGCAGATTCTGAACATTGGCAAATTCTTTGGAAACAACGAGGAGTTGTCCAATGGCATGGCACAGCGCTTCTATGCATCAGTTTACAATTTCGCAAAAGGACGCACGGATTTGTTCGGAAATGCCCTGTTCTTCGGAAACCTCACTGGCTATAACCCTCATTTCCAATGGTTTGGTGCTTTGACACAAGCGACGCCTGACGGACGCATCGCAGGCAGCGCGCTGCTGTTCGGCAGCGGCCAGGCAGAAGGCAAGGACCGTGATGGCATCACATCCCTCCTGCTTTCCGTCGCCCACATGGACCCGACGGGCATTATGTGCGGCAATTCCATACTGAATCTCTCCGTCGATGAAAACACGGTCCAAAATGAAGAGGGCTTTGAAAAACTGGTCGATTTGATCGAAATCTACTTCAGGGAAGGCGGTCTGCATGTTCAGTTGAACCATGTGTCCGCCGAGGATTTGATTGCGGCAAAGAAAGAGCCAGACAAGTACAAGAGCATTCGCGTGCGAGTCTCTGGTTTCTCCGCCACCTTCGTGAAACTCAATGAAGCAATCCAGGACAACGTGATTGCACGAACCGTCAACCAGATTTGAACACTTTGGGTAAGGGGATAAAAACGCCATTAAACCCTGCCTGCCTCCAGTCGCCCATCACAGAATGCGTGGGCGACTGGAGGCAGGATGTCTGAATCTCTCAAATCACTCCAAGGGGATGGTGACATACATGCGTCCAGGAGAACGTCCGCGGGTACTGCGCTCTATCAGCAGCACGACCACGTTGTTGCGCGTGCGCTTGAGCGCCGCCTTGACATCGCGCACGGAAGACACCTGCTGACGATTGACCTCCAAAATGACATCACCTATGCGCAGACCATTCGCCATGCTGGATGATGCCGCAGCAGCCGCGCCATTCGGATCAATACCCGAAATGACGACTTCGCCCTCCTCCACTTCCAATTCCAGGCCCAGTTTGTCAAACTCATCGTTTGAACTCTCGTCCTTGCCGTTCTTGTCTTTGCTGGCAACGTCAGCCAACTCGCGTTTTCCTGTGACCACTTTGATATCCATCGGCTTCTCATCCCTGACGATGCTGAGTTTGACCTCGTCGCCTGGCTTGTAATTCGTGACTGCGGTACGGAGTTCGTATGAGTCCTTGACTGGCTTGCCATTGATTGCAGTGATGATATCGCCTGACTTGACGCCAGCCTTTTCAGCCGCCTTGTCCTTGATGGCCTCTGTCACCAGAACGCCGTTCTCCACATTGAACTGCTTTTTCAATTCAGGAGTCAAGTCCTGCATTGCGATTCCAAGGAAAGGACGCTTCACTTCGCCGTCTTCAATCAATGACCTGGAGACATTCTCCGCGAGGTCGCAGGCGATGGCAAATCCAAGACCGATATTGCCCTGCCCCATGCCGTCCGTATGAATGAATTCGTTGATACCGATGATTTCGCCACGGATGTTCAGCAGCGGACCGCCTGAATTGCCAGGGTTCAACGATGCATCTGTCTGGATATAATTGTCAAACGTTGTAACGCCCATGTTATGTCTTCCGACCTGGGAGACATTGCCGATTGTCACAGACTGCTCAAGTTGATGAGGTGCGCCGATGGCGATTGCCCACTGCCCGACCTTCAACGAATTGATGTCTGCGAACTTCAAAAAACTGAAATCCTTCTTCTTGCCGCCAGCCAACTGAAGGACTGCCAGATCAGATTCCTTGTCAACGCCGATTAGTTTCACATCCTCCGCCTTTTTCTGGTTGTCGTACACAGTGCCATCCGCCAGTTTTACTCGAAGGTATTCGCAGTTCTCAACCACATGGTAGTTGGTGACCACATAGCCGTCCGCCGAGATGATGGCACCCGACCCCGTATTGGCGGGGCGAAGCGCACGCCTGCCCTCTGGACGCCTCGGCTGGCGCGGACGCATGTACGGATTCGGGAAGAAGAATTCCTCGAAAGGAAACTGCTGATATTCCATCTGATTTCCAGCATACTGGACATTGGTAATGACAACAACCGCTGGACGTGCCTTCTCCGCGACATATCCAAAGACATTCTCCAACTGGACTGCCGCCTCAAATGCCGCATCCGGCGGCTCCTGAACGTTTTCCTTCGCCATAGCGAAAATCCCAATTGCCAACACGGCTGCAAACAATACATTCATTAGTCTTTTCATCTGCTACACTCCTTTTTTTATGATTTTTGACGTTGTTTCTTTCATTGATTGCGCAACACAACTCATAGACGCCCCTATTCAAAAGTTGTTCCCGTTTTTTTAGTTTTTTTTGTAGGCAATCTCTCATATCCCCTTGACTTTTCATGTTTGTTTTTTTATTTTTATGTATGAAAGAAGTATTTTAACAGGCAATAAAATAAGAGGCGCAACCAGATGATTCCAACAATCAAGCAACTTGACTTCAACGACTTCGGAACTACAGGCAAAAACTGGTTTCATCCGTGTGTGACGCGTCTGACTGACGGACGATGGATGGCGACCATGGTGACAGTAAACGGCAGCGATTTCTACGGCGAACCCATGTTCTGCATCAGCGCCGACGAAGGACAAACATGGAGCACGCCCATGCCAATCCCCTCATTCAAGGCAAGGATACTTCCAGGCACAAATATCACGGATGCTGTTGCCGATGCCTGCCCCTTCACGTCTCCTATTGATGGTACTGTGTTCGCATTTGGATGCACATCATACTACACCAGCAAAGGAAATATCTGCTATGATATGGACATCGACAAGACCAAACTGCCCAGAGAAGTTGCAGTCTATGCTGCATGGAAGCCCGAATCTGGCTGGTCCGAGCGCAAGATCCTTCCATTGCCCAGCACGAATTTGAGTTATCGCACGGCTGCAACTCAAATCTCGTTCACTCCTGACGGCAACTGCCTCATCCCGATTTACCTTGCAGTTGGTAGGGGCATGTGGGGCCCCTATCCAACGGACCTCTACGGCGTAACCGCACCTTTGTATAAACAGCAGGCGGACTCCTTTGAACTCGTCAGCGATGGGCACGTCTTCACGACCAAGGTGGGGCGTGGCTTCATGGAGCCATCAGCCATCAGACTCGATGACGGTTCATACGCCATGACCATCCGCGCGGAAGACGGCAACATGCACGTGGCGACATCTACCAACGGCGTGACATGGAACGATGTTCAACCATGGAAATGGGACGACGGCACACCGCTCGTCACCGACACCACGCAGCAGCATTGGATTCGTCTCGCAGACAGGACTTTCCTGGTCTTTACCATGAAAACCAAGGAAAATGAAAAAATCTTCCGTTTCAGGGCTCCTTTGTTCATTGCGGAGGCAATCCCACAGAAAGCACTCTTGATCCATGATACTCTCAGAACGGTCTTCGACCGCCAGCAGTTGAACGGAATAGAGGCTCTTTACGGCAATTTCCATTGCACCCAACTTGATGATGACACCGCTCTTGTGACTGACGTTGCCCTATTCCATGACTTCAAGGCGAAGAACGGAGACAAATGGGCCACCACGACTGTTATGGCAGCCCAAATCACTGGGTAATGAAATACGACCTAGCGAAATTCCGTTTGAATGAATGAAAATGGGATATTCAAAATAACATAAATTTCAGTTATCCAACTTTCAAAAATAATTCGCAATCTTTTATTTACATATTATATTAAAATGTTTTTTTATGTTTTCATGTCTAAAAACCAACACTAAAAAGGAAAACTGACCTATACTTCCAACACTTGTCTCATTCGGCTTATACCTCATAATGATGATTTGCATTGGATTCTATTTCTATGAAAAGAAATCCAGCGTAGAAAAATACATTCTCGGCGGTCGAGGACTCGGCAGTTGGGTAACGGCAATGTCCGCACAGGCATCCGATATGAGCGGATGGTTGCTAATGGGCCTCCCTGGCTCCATCTATGCAGC
>JAGCTA010000398.1 GCA_017963875.1 Victivallales bacterium
AAAATCAGGCCACCGCACAGAAGGCAGCCCAGGCCGCTACGCCCGCGCCAGCTGCTGCGCCTGCCCAGGCCGCTGCGCCAGCGCCTGCTGCGCCTGCCCAAGCCGCTGCGCCAGCGCCCGCCGCGCCAGTTGTCCAGAAGAGTCCAGTAGCTCTTGCACCGCAGGTTGGCGATGTCCGTGTTCGTTTCAGGATTATCAGACCTCACAAAATCAGCATTGCCGCCGCCCAGAAGGGAGATACGTTTACATCGTATATCGCATCCAATGATGAAAAAGTGCTCCTGATGGTGAATGGCGAGAAGAGTGCGGCAGAGATGTTTACGTCAGCAGAGAAGAGCAATGCGATTTGGACATGGGTATTGCGTCTCGTCGGTTTCCTGCTGATGAAGGCGGGGTTTGGAACGATTCTTCATCCATTGTCAGTTCTTGCCGATGTCGTTCCGTTCATTGGCAATATTGTTGAAGTCGGGACGGGCCTTATCAGCGCGCTGTTTGCATTCCCATTGTCGTTGGTGGTCATTGCTGTTGCCTGGCTGTTCTACCGTCCTCTCTTGGCGATTGTTCTGCTGGCAATTGTCATAGGCTGTGTAGTCCTTCTTGTCATGAAACTCAAGGCAAAGAAAGCACCAGTGCCCGCACCAGCCGCCTAAGATAAGGACCCATGATACACGAGACGTTAGACGCGAGACGTTAGACGCGAGACGCCAGACGCATGTCGCGCAGCCGCGTTAGCGGCGTAGGACGGGCCAGCCGTGGGTGGAGTGCAACCGCGATAGCGGTGGAGCGCAACCCACGGAAACCCGCATGAATGTCGCGAGAGCCGCGTAGCGGCGATGGGAACCTGCTGATGGGCGGAGCGCCGCCGCGTTAGCGGCACGCGTAGCCCATAAACGAGACCTGCGGGACGAGAGCCTCAGTGTTTATTCATTATCTTGTGGAACGATGTACTCATGAATCTTGACCTTCCGTCCCCATGCGCCACCGCCGTATGGCGTGATGATTTTGGCGGGCTGGCCAGTGGCGAATTCTTCGATGGTTGGCATGTTCTTGCCATCGGCCTTGACGGGCAGGGTGAGCCAAGACGTATCTGTGACGATGGTCTGTCCGTCAATTTGGAGTTCTGCGAGGATTCCGCAGGGTAGGCCGCCTGCGTCGATGCCATGGATGATGATATGGTTTTTCCCCTTTACCAAGAAAGGTTTGATATCCACCTTGAGCATCTTCGACCAGCCATCGCTTTCAGCAATTTTCCGACCGTTGACATAAAATACAAAAGCATCATCGGCAGCGACATACGCAAATGCGTCCTTGCTGGTGTCGGAGACATCGATCGCCTTGAAAACGGCGCACTTGCCACCAGCTACAACGCTTGATGCATCCCAAATCCAAAGTCCTTTCCCCTCGTATCCTTGCCTCATGTCCTCTTTGTAGTTCTGTTTGATTTTGTCTGGAAAAGGCGAGCCTTTCGCTTCCAGTTCAGGAATTGCGGGAGGAATCGGGTTGATGGATGGCGGCAATTTCGGACCGCAGGTCAGCACTCCGTATGGACCGAGTTCAAGATGCTTGAAGTCAACAGCGGCACCGCTGACATAGTCGTGGAGACCATCAGGCGCACTCTCTGTGTCGGCGATGGCACCGCTAATTGGCTTGTCGGTGAGGTTCAGGATGAAGAAAAATCGGCTGCCATTGTATTCGATTGCCGCAACTCGCAGGTCATCCGTCGTGGTTTTAAAGTCAGGGAGGCGTTTCCCTTCCACAAACAGCCGTGACATTCCATTGGCTTCCTTCGCGATCTGGAGGATTTCCTCGATGAATTCATTATGAAGCGCGTAGCGGATGCCGTAGATGCCATATCCTGTGCCGCCGTTGAGCAGGGTGTCATAGACCATGAAACGCGACTGCATGAGGGTGGGGTAGGGCTTTGGATTTTTCGGATTCCAGCGGTCGTTGCCGAATTCATGCCAAGAGAAGCCCTGGAGCCAGTTGATGATGGGCTTGCGGCCATTGACAGTCTCCGCCATGCGTAAGGCGTATTTGCCGCAGGAGGTCGGTGTCTTGTCATCAAGTCCCGAATGATTGTTCGGCCATG
This sequence comes from Victivallales bacterium, assembly GCA_017963875.1. The sequence goes on from JAGCTA010000398.1 coordinate 2,090, forward strand.
GGACAGGGTAGATGTCCACGCCATAGATATCGCAGGAAGCACCGTATGGTTTGAGGTCGCTGACTTCGTTGCGCGGCGCCGCGTTAATCCATGTGGGGTGTACTGGGTCGAATTCCTGATGGATGGCATAGACTTCCTGGAAAATCTGGTATGGGACGCCGCCCCAGAGTGGTTCGTCAGCGATGAAATAGCCGAAGAATGCGGGATGGTTACGAATTTCAGGTGGATATGCCTTGTAGAGGCGGTTCTTATAGAAAGAGATTTCCGATAGCCTATGCGGGAAACCGATGTAGAAGCAAAGTTTCACTCCGCAGCGCTGTGCCATGTCCAGCGCCTGAAGCCCAGATTTTGGGTCTGCGCCGTAATTGTGGCGGATGAGCGTGAAGCCGTGTTGTGCATACGTGTAGATTTCCTGAAGCATGTCGCTGCAGCACAGATCGAAAGCGACGATTGGGAAAAGCCATTCGCCGTTGCATGTGAAGTAGCCATTGGGGTGTGCCTTGATTTCCCGTGGCTGGGTGGGTATTTTTTGAAGTGTTTCGGAGAAGGTTCGCAATATTTTTCCATCTTTGCTTAGAACAGCCACGTCCAGTTTGGCCTTGCCGTCAGTACCCGACCATGGGGGGAGGGTAATATAAGCGTGTTTTCCCTTGAAATCAGCAGTTGCGGTTCTGACAGTGTTGTCGGGCATTGTTAGGATTGCCTTAGCGTGATTAGCCTCCCCATCAGCAAACACCTTAAGGCGAATATCCGATTGTTTGTCTGAGGAGAAAATGGTGTTGCGATAGAAGGGTGATTCGATGATGAGTTCCCATTTTTCCGTGGGGTCCACGGGTATTTCGTCCAAAGTGAAATCGCTGAAGCGAACCGTACCTGGGGAAGCGACGGAAAGAGCGAAGTCTATGCTTTTTCCGTTGAAATTCTCTGGAACGGTGAATGTCTGGTATTTGCGCTGGGGAGCATTGCGCGCGTCATTGAATCCGAATTTGCCTTCGACAGTAGGAGTTATCTTTGTATTGATTTCATGGAATCCTGTGAGACTCTGCGCGTTGTCCAAGCCTGTGGCGATGTAACTGATGCGATAGCGTTGATTGGCCTTGACTGGTATGCCGCGCAATGTCACTGCGCCTTTCTGTCCAAAGACATCAATTTTCCCTTTGTCCAGAAGATGCGGCATTGGAATATCCCAGATGCCTCCGAGGGCACCCGCGCCGATGGCGGTCTCTGCCTTGAGTTTGCGGATGGAGAGTGGTGCCCCCTGTTGAATGGCGAAGACGAGTATGCAGTTGTGATACGCGGAGTTAGGCTTAAATATCAGCCGCTGTGGTTTCCAACCCTTTGTGCCCTGCTGCCACAGTGCGTCGGTCCGATAATATTTCTCCCCTTCATACCATTCGACGTATGAGCGCCAGGTGCTTTCCGAGTTCACTTCAAATGTGACTTCAGTCGGCGTGCCAATCTTTGGACGCAGTACCTTGAAGATGAGCGCGCTTTTGCCTGATGCTGCCTGGATGGTCACGTCAGCATCATTCTTTTCGTAGGTGATGGATGCGCCTCTGATGCGCCAGTCCTTTGGCAGGTTGTTGTCGTCACGACTGCTGAAATCTGCATTTTCGATTATTGGATATTCAAATGGTGTCAGCGTAAGGTTTTTGACGACGATGCTGCCTTCTCCCTTTTCAGTCTGGATGGCGAGATGGCAGATTGCATATTTGAATTCGACCTGGAAAGTCTGGATGAACTCTTGTGGTTTTGCAGTGCCAGTGAGCCAGTTAGCGCCGCTGTTCCTCCACCTTTCTGGTGTGCCGTCGGTCTGTTTGCCAGAATAGTATTCAGCGTACATGCGGTATTTCAGGCCTTCGGTTGCCGTGATGGTCGCCTTGAGGCGCAGGTCCTGCCCCAAAGGGAGTTTGAGTTGCTGGACGGCAAGCGTGGACGCACCGAGTTCAAAGCCGCCGTCAATGTGTTTCCACGTGCCGTTTTTGATGCTCCATGCCTGTGGCTGCTTGTTGGGAGAAGTCTTCTCCATGAGCGGATTTTGGATGAAATCAACGGCTGAAGCAAACAGAAACAGGGAACAGAGAAGCAAAAGGGCGGTGAACTTTTTTTTCATGGTTTTGAAATTCAAGCAGGGTGTGTTGTTGTTGTCTCAATTCTTCCCCTTATCCCTTGTCCCTTGGAACAATATATTGAAGAAAACATGATTTCCAATGGAAAGGGATTGGAAAACTTCCCAAGATTAAAAAACTTTTTGACAAAGGATTTTTCATCTTGATTTTTCTCGCAAAAAATGGTACAATATATAAAATTGCTTTTTGTCTTTCCATAGGTTGTCGTTTCTGAAAAAAGTTTCTGGAAATTATGAACATGCCCAACATGCGTTCTGAACGTCATTTTACGCTGATTGAACTTCTTGTCGTTATCGCGATTATTGCGATTCTGGCGGCGATGTTGCTGCCTGCTTTGAGCAAGGCACGCCAGAAGGCACGGAGCATCTCCTGCGTCAACAATCTGAAAACCATTACGTTGCAATCAACCCTCTATTCGGATGACAACAAGGACTTCTACATGCAGTTGCGCTTTACGCAGTCATCGGGCGACATGTGGCAGGACATCATGCTCAAGAATACCATGGGCAGCGATGCCAACTACTATTCCTATCCGTTCATGTTCTGCCCAGAGACGATGCACCCGAAGAACGATACTTCGACATTCGGGTATTTTCATGCGTGGTACCCAGGCTACGGCACACCGTTGAACGGACCTTGCAACGAGCAGATTTACGTCGGCCCAACCACTGGCCTTTATAACACCTGGAAGAAGACCTCCATCCGCAAGCCGACCATTACTCTTATTGCGGGCGACAGTTCGAATAACGCCTACAAGCAGTACGGCTACTGCCGCATTAACAACAAAGGCGGCGACCATACGACCGAAACCACCAACTGGGGCAAGCACGGCCACATGTCGGAAAACTTCGGGTTCGTTGACGGTCATGTCGAATCCATTCGCATTGAGCGCATCAACGTCTGGCGCGATACCGCCATGTACAATGGCGAACTCTATCGAGGCGAATTCACAAAGTAAAATCTGTCTTTCATCACATCCTTAAACTCACAGGAGAAGAGAAACATGCAACACAGACAGTTAAAAAAGTTTACATTGATTGAACTTCTGGTGGTCATCGCCATCATTGCGATTCTTGCGGCGATGCTGCTGCCCGCGCTTGCCAAGGCGCGTGATAAGGCGCGCGCCATCAGTTGTACCAACCAACTGAAGACTCTTGCCACATACGGCAGCCTCTATTCCGTTGACAACAACGACTCCATCCTGCCGTTTGAGAAATCCGCTGTCAATGAAAAAAAGAACCTTCGTCTCCGCTGGTACGAATGGATGGAACTCGATCATTTCTTTGACATTAAGTTCTACGGCACGAAGGTGCTGAACAAGGACTACAGTTCCCGCATGGTCAAGGAGTTCCTCTGCCCAGCGGACAGCCAGGTCTTTTGCATGTGGCATCAGCAGCCGTACGGCATCAGTTACGGATATAATGCCTTCATTGACTGCTGCCGTGACTATTGCAAGAACTCATTCAGCGTCGACCCCGATGTCGCCCTCCCCAGCGGAGGCACCTGGCTTGCCCATCTCTCGCAGGCCAAGAACCCGTCATCCATCTCGACGTGGGCAGATACATGGAAACAGGTCGCAGACACAACGGCCTATACTGCTAGCACGCCTAGCAATCTGAAATACCTCTACAAATATACGACAGCCTGCGTCGGGCGCTACGGCGCTCATGGAAAGACCCGCAACTGCGCTTTGCTGGACGGCCACGTCGAGACGCAGTCAGCCTGCCCAGTCAATGCGTCTTCTGACGCGGAGAATACCTGGGACAATCCCTCGAACATCGTCAACAAACTTCCATAGATTCACTAATCGTCAAAAAGGAATCCTCCATGAGAAAATTCATCGCGTTCACTTTAATTGAATTGCTTGTCGTCATCGCCATTATTGCGATATTGGCGGCAATGTTGTTGCCCGCACTTGCCAAGGCGCGTGAGAAGGCTCGCGCCATCAGTTGCACTAACCAGTTGAAGACGCTTGCTACATACGGAAACATCTACACCGTTGATAACAGAGACTTTTTGCTTCCATACGAAAACACGGCAGTGAACGAATGCAGGGGCATTCGTCTTCGCTGGTACGAATGGATGGAGGCAGACCACCATTTCGGTCTCAAGTTTAATGGCAAGGAGGATTTGCGGGATCACGGCTCGCCTGAATATCGCATGGTTGCTGAATACATTTGTCCTGCGCACAGCCCGCACATGGGTGCCTGGAACTGGATTCCATACGGCCTCAGTTATGGCTACAACGGCAATATCAACTGCACCCGCGATTATATCCAGGCACTCACGGGGGTAACGCCTGATGTCGGCTGCCCTACTGGCGGCACGATTCTCGGACACCTCTCTCAAGCGAAGAACCCGTCGTCCATTGCCACATGGGCGGATACATGGAAATATGCCAAGGTCAAAAGCAATTACGTTTATCTGAGACACCTTGCAGCCTACTCGAGTGCCAGCGTCGGCGGCACGTATGGTGCCCATGGCAAGGCGCGTAATTGCGCATTAGTCGATGGTCACGTCGAAGCCCAGACCGCATGCCCCGTCAATGCGTCAACCGATTACGAAAATACGTGGGACAATCCGAGCAACATCGTCTATAAGATTCCGAACTGATTGTAAATCGAGTGAATAGAGCGTATTGTTAAAATTTTGGGGCGTGAATCATTATGAATCCGCGCCCCTTTTTGTCACATCACCCCTAACGGAGACTTGACCACACATGAAATCCACATCATTCTTTACCACCTTTGCCGTCGTTTTGCTTGCGGCTTGCACCGTTTCTGCGCAGTACTTCCAGATTCCGCAGAAAAAACTCATCCACTTTGGCTGGAATACGCCTGGAAGGGTCGAGCATTACCAGCGCCCATTGAATGAACTGACGGAAAACGCGCCGTTCGACGGCGTCGGAATCTGGATCAGCGTGGACTTGCAACGCGACGGCAAGAAAATTACCTACAACTTCGGCAGCGCCAAAGGCGCTCCGCAGATGATCTACAAGGAGGACTTCAAGGAGTGGATTCCTGCGATCCGTCGCCTCCAGCAGACACGCCTGAAATACAATTTCATCCGTTCCAGCAGTTGCCTCATGCAGGCCGACTGGTTTGATGACGAGGCGTGGAAACGCTCGCTGAACAACTTCGGCATGCTCGCGTACCTCGCAAAGGAAAGCGGCTGCCAGGGCATCAGCCTCGACATCGAGGCGTATGGTTTCTCGGGCAAGCCGCTGCTCTTCCGTCCCGAACTCGGCCATACGTTCGAGGAAACTGCGGCGCAGGTTCGCAAACGCGCCGCCGAATGGATCACCGAACTCAACCGCCAGTTCCCCGACCTGACGCTCTTTACGTTCTTCTGGACCAGCCAGTGCGCAACCATAGAGCAGGCTCGCCACCCCGAGACGCAGAACGCAACCACGACGGGACTTCAGATCGCGTTCTTCAACGGCGTCTACGACGCCGCGCCTCCGACGATGAAAATCGTAGACGGTAACGAAAGCGCAGGCTACCATGCCGCGACGCTACGCGACTACGAGCGCATTTCTTCCAACTACCGTCGCTTCGGCCATGCGTGGATCGACCAGAAGAACCAGGACAAGTTCCGCAAGATCACCCAACTCGGTTATTCGCTCTATATGGACAGTTATGTGCCACGGGCAAATCCTGGATCGTACAATCTCTTCACGAAATCCGACAACCCGACAAAATTGCTTGAAATCAACATGAAACGCTGCCTTGACTTCTCCGACGAATACGTCTGGATGTGGGCGGAAAAAGGCACCTTCTGGCCGAAAATCACTGGAAGCAAGAACGTCCTCTTCTGGAACGAGCGCCTGCCGTATACGCAGGAGGCCATTGAATTCGCCCTAAACGGCAGCAAGGAAATCGAAAAATACCTTGACAAGCAGAACCTCCTCGTCAACGGTGATTTGGACAACGGTGACGCAGGAGAACCTGAAGGGCCGAATCAAGGCGCGTCAGGCGTGAAAGGTTGGCCAGTCTGGCAGGCGGCCGCCTCGGAAAAGGGCTTCGTCACGGCTGAAAACGGCATGGTCCGTTTCCGCGCCATCACTAGCGCGGCCATTTCGCAGCGCGCCAATGTCCAACTGAAGGGTGGCGACCGCTTCTATCTGACCGCTCGCTGCAAACTCGAAGGAAAGACAACGGTGCCAGGTCTTACCTATTTCTACAGGGACAAGAACGGCGTCGGACTCTGGCATCTGACAGGCCGCGCGGGATTCCAGAAACCCGACAAGGATGGCTGGACGACGGCTTCCATTGATTTTACGGTTCCTGACGATCCCGACATCGCGACGATGACCGTGTGCCTCGGTGCGACTGGTGCTGGCAAGGGCACGCCTGACGACGACAAGGGTTGCCTCTTCGACGAAGCGGCGCTGTATCGTTTCTCGCTGCCATGGGACACGCTCCCCAAGCCAGTCGTCAAGTAGTTGATTCACCGAGGGGTTCTCGAACATGGCGACCTATCCCATCCGCATAGCGCAAATCGGCATCGGCCACAATCACGCCTCCGCCAAAATGGAGGCGCTGAAAAAACTGCCTGGAATGTTTGAAATCGTCGGTGTCGCCGAGGACGATGTTTCATGGCGCGAAGAGCGCGGAGGATTCTCTCAGTACAAGGACATCCCTTTCTTTGATTCCGAGGCCGAACTGCTTGCGGTGCCTGGCTTGGAGGCCGTCGCCGTAGAAAAGGACGGCTTCGGCATTGTCCCCGCCGCACAGTTGGCGGCGGAAAAGGGTCTCCATGTCCAGATGGACAAACCCGCGGGGGAATCGCTGCCAGCATTCAAGATGCTTCTTGACACGTGCAGGGCAAAGCATCTGGCTTTCCAGCAGGCATACGTCTATAGATATAACCCTGCACTGAAATTCATGCTTAAGGCCGTTGCGGACGGCTGGCTTGGCGATATCTTCGAAATCCACGCTGTCATGAGCCGCTATGATGGCGACAACGATCGCTATCGCCGTTGGATGAGTCAGTTCAAGGGCGGTGCCATGTACATTTTCGGCGGTTATCTCATTGACCTTGTCATTTCAATGCTTGGACGACCAGACAAAGTCACGCCGTTTCTCAAACAGACTCGCGATGATGGTCTCATCGATAATGGTCTTGCCGTCCTTGAATACAAACATGCGACAGCGACTGTGCGCGTCTCCATAGAAGAAGTTGGCGGCATGAAGCATCGTCGGGTCATTGTCTGCGGAACGAAAGGCACGGTGGAACTTTGTCCAATCGAGGCTCCTGGAAATGAATACTATACAAGACCGCTTACGGTTCGTCTGACGTTAAAGGAAGCCTGTGGGCCGTATGAGCATGGTACCCACATTGTTGACTGTGGCCCATTGGGTGACCGCTATACAGGGCAACTGGAGGAGTTCTACCGTATCATCAGAGATGGCATGGACAACCCCTATTTATACGAGCATGAATATATGCTTCATGAGGCATTGCTTCAAGCATGTGCTGCGGTGTAGGGCAACACAGTATTTCGTTAGTTTCCTTCCAGTTTATTTAGCACGCTCTTGATTTCGTCAATGAGGACATCATAACTCTCAGGGCGTTTATCTGGGTAAAGTTGCATCATGTGTTGAATCAGGGATGCACATTCATTTGAGCAAATCCCATTAAACGCCATTCTGGATGGAGGTGAATTCTTGACAGTGTCTTTATATATCTCAATGAAATTATTTCCAGAGAATGGGGTTTCCCTTTTAAGAAGGAAATACATAGTTACCCCCAAGGAGTAAATATCAGATCTGAAATCGACGCTTTTTGCATTTCTGTACTGCTCTGGGCTCATGTATTTCGGTGTGCCTATTCCAGCGTTGCTTGCCGTGATATCCGCCGTTTCATGATTTGTTTGCTTTGCCATTCCAAAATCAAGAAGTTTGACCTCCATATTGTTGTTGATCATTATGTTCGATGGTTTTATATCTCGGTGGACAATTTTGCCAATGTCCCAGCAGAATTTCAGTGCCTTTGCGATTTCCAATGCAATTTGGAGCGTTGCTCCCTCGTCTATATCATAGTGCTTGAATATATCATTGAGATTGACGCCATCGACATATTCCATTACGATGTACGCTCCAGAATATGCCATCCAGTAATCTATGAACTTGACAATGACGGGTGGAGTCATCATTTTAAGAAGTCTGGCTTCGCGTTCAAATCTCTTCTGGCTTTCAGGTGTTGTCACATCCCGCAAAACTTTGAGTACATAGCGCGTTTTCAAATCATTAATTGGATGACAAAGATAAATGTCCCCGAATCCGCCTGAACCAAGGGTTTTTAGAATGCGGTATTTTCCAACAATCTCCGTGCCTGGTTTGAGATCAATGCTTGAATCATAGACATATCCGCATGTTGGGCAGTAATATCTTCCTTGGGACTGGAATGATGCCTGCGTTGATGGCCTTAGATCAATTTTGCATAATGGACACTTGGGTATGTCCTTAGGAGCAGGTCTTGTGATATTTGCATGGGGGCGCTCCTGTTCCCCGTCATTCATGACCACAGTTCTGTCTGCCATCTCTGAATTTCCTATATCTTCTCGTCTTGCCATCAATCTTTGTAAACAACTTATACATAAACAAATTACTATACAACGAGTTGGAAATTATTCAATCCTGTTAAAAATGATTATTCCAAAGATAATTTAATTATAAATGAAATGAACAGGGATAATAATTCTAGGGTCACTTGAAAAAGTAAATGCACATTTCTCGGAGTAAATGCACATTGAACCTAAAGAAGAGGCGCGTTTACTGTGACATGTGCATTTACCATGTCCAAAACCTTTTGTCGGTCGCTTTTTTTAGGCCGATGCGGTGCAT
>JAGCTA010000399.1 GCA_017963875.1 Victivallales bacterium
AAAAAACTCTCCGAGTTCTCAAAGGACAAGCAACTCGGCTGCCAAGAGTGCGCAAAGACATTCGCAGAGTATCTCAGAAACTATCTCGAAAAGAAACTGAACACCGATTTACCACCTATGACCGACGGCCTCGGCAACAATAACGGGGCACAGCCATTGGCAAATGCAAAGCCATACGACCAAGAAAAACTCAAAAAAGACGAATTGGCGCGTCTGAAACGGGAACTTGAATGCGCAATCAAGGTCGAAGACTATGAAAATGCAGCCCGTCTCCGCGACCTGATCGCGGAATACACGCCTTTACCAGAAAAACCGCAGGAGTAAAAAGCATGTCAAACATTTTTCAGAATGACAGACTTACTGGCGGTCTGGAGCCTCTTTGGCTTCCATGGGAAGGGCGTGCACCTCGGATTATCCTAGCCTCATCATGCGTGATGAGACGCAATTTGGACGGAATTCTCTTTCCTCCGTTCCAAGGCAAGGAAGAACAGGCAAGGTATGTCTTTGAGATGATAAAAAACGCACTAAGCAATCATCCTGAATATGACTTTTTGCTTCGAATGCAGATAACTGATTTGTCGCCTTATCTGAAGCATCTTTTTAATTTCATTGGTCTGGCCCCCATAGAATTCCTTAGTGCCGCGGATTATCGCGCCATTTGCATGACCCCAGACTATCATGCTGTTTTAAGAATCAACGACCGCGATCACCTTACGGTCATGAAAAGTGCAAGCGGCTTGTCCATCAATGAACTGACCGCAGAAACAAATGACATCGTCACGAGTTATGGCATGGATCTTACGTATGCACGGGATGACTATTTCGGATATCTATGCTCAAAAGCGGAACACTGCGGAACTGGATTCTCCGCAACTGTATATATGAATCTTCCCGCGACGATTCTCATGGGGTATGCCGAGCAAATCGCGAATGCCGCTGAGGAAATCGGCTTCAATCTCTCATACGTCCAAAAGCAGAAACAATCCTTCGTCACCCATATTGCAACCGTCACCGCAGCCAATCTTCCGCACTGCTCTCCAATGCAAATCTCGGCACGACTGAACGATTTTGCTCGGCGGCTTGAAAAGCACGAACTGGATTCACGTGCAAAACTGCTCAGCAACAAGGAATCGCTGACCAACCTTCAAGACATCATCGGGCGCTCTCTTGGTCTCATTGCAGGCTCATGCAAACTCTCCACACGCGAAGCGGTCAAAGCGTTGTGCATTCTATGGGCTGGCACAGAATTCGGCATCCGAAATTTCTCAATAACGAGAAAAAACTATTTCAAATTGCTCACCACCATGATGTTGCAAGACAAAATCGAAGAAGAAAAACTGCAAGACACTCCTATCAGCATTACGCCTGAAGAGCGTGCGACACTCCTTAAGACGACACTAAAACTGATGGTATAGCGAACATTCCGAAAATGAATCGCACGCCATTACAACTCAAATACATACGGTAGAAACATGCCTGAAAACGACGACTACAAAAAATACTTTACCCCACGGGCGCAGCAAGTGCTGGCCATTGCGAAACGCGAAGCCAAGGAGATGGGCAGTCCCGCAGCAGGCGCAGAACATCTGTTGCTTGGCATCATGGGACTCGGTCAGGGGATCGCCTCAACGACACTAGTCAGATATGGCGTAACCCCTGAACTGGTGAAAACGGAACTGGAATTGCAGAAATCTCCAGACAGAAATCTCCAGTTGGAAGGGGACATTCCATGGAATGGCGAAGCGCAGACCGTCTTCCAAAATGCCTTGAGGGAGGCTCGGAACCTCAATTACAATTTTGTCGGCACTGAGCATCTGCTTCTGGGATTGCTTAAATTGACCGACAGCATTGTGAACAAGATTTTCGAGGTTCTCCATGTCGAGGCCGTAAAAATCCGCGAAGATTTACTCAAGGCATTGGATCCCAATTATTTTCCACCGACTCCAGATGCACCAGAAATGGAGGAGCCAGAGGAAAGCGAATCCAATGACGTTGAACCAGAGCAGGAAATGCGAATGCCTGCCCTCAATGCCTTCGGGCGCAATCTCTCTGAATTGGCAGAACAGGGCAAACTCGATCCAGTCATAGGTCGTGACAAGGAAATCGAGCGCGTCATTCAGATTCTATGCCGCAGAAACAAAAACAACCCCGTGCTCATTGGCGAGGCGGGTGTCGGCAAGACGGCCATCGTCGAGGGGCTTGCGCAGTCCATCAGCGATCGCAAGGTCCCAGACATACTGTTTGACAAAAAAGTCTATTCGCTTGACCTGACTCTGATGGTCGCGGGCACAAAATACCGCGGTCAGTTCGAGGAACGCATCAAGAACGTCATGGATGAAATTCGTCGTTCAGGCAAGGTCATTCTGTTTCTTGATGAACTGCACACCATCGTCGGCGCAGGCGGGGCCGAGGGGGCCATGGATGCCTCAAATATCCTCAAGCCAGCCTTGGCGCGCGGCGAAATACAATGCGTCGGCGCAACAACGCTCAATGAATACCGCAAACGCATTGAAAAGGACGCCGCGCTGGAACGTCGTTTCCAGACAGTCATTGTCAATCCACCTTCCGTCGATGAAACATGCGAGATTCTCAAGGGGATTGCCCCACGCTACGAAGAGCATCACGGCGTGACATTTTCACCAGAGTCACTCCGCGAGGCGGTCATCCTCTCGGACAGATACATTCCGTCCCGCTATCTACCCGACAAAGCCATCGACATCATCGATGAGGCAGGCTCGCGCATCCGCCTGAAAAACATGAATACGCCGAAGGATTTCGGAACACTTGAAAAGGAACTTCAGGAAATCACCTATGCCAAAAGGGACGCCGTCGAAAGGCAGTCCTTTGAGGAAGCGGCGAAACTGCGTGACAAGGAAAAGGCCCTTCAGGAAAAACTCAATGCAATGAAGCAGGAATACGAGGAAGAGAAGAAGGCAAACCATCCCGTCATAACCCCCGATGACATCCGTGAAGTCGTTTCAAGCATGACAGGAATTCCACTCACTAAAATGGCGGAAAAGGAAGCGCAAAAACTGCTGCACATGGAGCAGGAGTTGTCCAACATCGTCATTGGGCAAGAGAATGCAGTCAAGGCCATCAGCCGCGCCTTGCGCCGTTCACGAGCGGAACTGAAGGATCCCAACCGTCCCATCGGTTCATTCATCTTCCTTGGTCCGACGGGCGTCGGCAAGACTTATCTTGCCAAATGTCTGGCCGAGTTCATGTTCGGAAATTCCGACGCATTAATTCGTCTGGACATGTCAGAATACATGGACAAATACAATGTTTCCCGCATGGTCGGCGCTCCTCCTGGCTATGTCGGCCACGAAGAAGGCGGTCAACTGACAGAGCGTGTCAGGCGTCGTCCATATTCCGTCGTGCTGTTTGATGAAATCGAGAAAGCGCATCCCGATGTATCGAACATGCTGTTGCAGATTCTTGATGAAGGCCAGTTGACCGACAGCCTCGGACACACCATTTCCTTCCGCAACACTATTGTCGTCATGACATCCAATATCGGAGCGGAAAACCTCACAAAACCCTCTTCCATGGGCTTTGGGGCAGACAATCCCGTCGATGGAAACTATGAGGCGATGCGTGAACGTCTGGAAAACGCAGTCAAGAAAAACTTCCGTCCTGAATTTATCAATCGGCTCGATGAAATCGTCGTGTTCCGCCAGTTGGACAAAAAGGACATGGAAAAAATCATTAACAAGGAAATTGAGAAGATCAGCAAGCGCCTCAATGCCAAAGGCGGAGAACTGAAATTGACAGATGCAGCGATTTCATTCCTGGTTGACAAGGGATATCGGCATGAAAGCGGCGCACGTCAACTCCGCAGCACTGTTGAACGGTATCTTGAAGACCCGTTGGCAGAAGAACTTCTCAGGGAATCCTCTGACCAAGGCTTCACGGCAACCGCCGACATGGCCACCACTGGCAACGAACTGTCTTTCTCCATTGAACGTCATTGAAATGCCACAAAGGCCAACTGCCAATAGACTATGGCTTTCCAGTTAACCATATCACGAACAAATCTTCCAGCCGCTGAAGCGCTGAAGCGCAAGCATGTCATTGACATTGATGCGCCTAATGCCACCATCGGCGGCTGCGGATGTGATTGTGTACTGCCCGATACGTCAGAAACCCTGGCGACCATAACTCAGTTGGCAGATGGCTCATTCGAAGTCACGGCAAACTCATTGATACGCGTCAACGGTAACGCCCCCACAGACAACAAGATGCCGCTCCACAGCGGGGACACCCTCTCGACGGATGAATGGAGCATCCAGTTCCATGTCCGCATGGAAACAGTGCCACAATCCTGGAGAAGCGCATTTCTTGCCTGTTTTGCGAAAAGCGCCATTGTAGTCATAATCATGACAGTTCTCTGCACAATGTTCTGGCTTCCAGAGTTTTTGCGCCGCAATCCACGCTGGGCACGCCATGCCACCTTGGAACAACTATCCCTGCTCTTGGATTCTGAACGACGCCATGTCCGACAATTGGAAAAAAAGGACCACATTTCCACGCTAAACAAACTTTTGCTTGAAGAAATCCGCAGCGAACTGGACAATTATGTCAGGCATGTACGGGCATACGAATCTTCAATGACAGCAGAACAGCATCTCAAGTTGCTTCACCAAGCACAAAAACTCTCCATGTTGCTTGAACGCATCGAACAGGGAAAGGAGTTTCCGCCGCTTCCGCAACCGACAATAGACCAGGCCGTCAAGAATATCCTTTCACAATAATTCATCAGAGGGGACTTGAAATTGCAGAACATCATTGACAAATTTCCCAAATTCAACGTCGCCGTCGTCGGCGACTTGATGCTGGACAAATACATCTTCGGCCAAGCCACGCGCATCTCGCAGGAAGCGCCCGTTCCCGTGGTTAGGGTCACAGAAGAACGCACAGTACCTGGCGGTGCCGCGAATGTGGCACGGAACGTAGTGTCTCTTGGAGCGCATGCCGAAGTGTTCGGTGCCGTTGCAGAGGACTATGATGGCGATATATTGCTGAAGCACCTTCAGGATGACGGCATCGCCACGGACACAATCGGAACCTTTCATGACCGTCACACCATCGTCAAGACCCGCGTCCTTGCTGCCAACCAGCAGGTCGTGCGCGTTGACCATGAAATCACGGACGAATACGCCAGAGACATCCAGACAGAAATCCTTCAAAAACTTGAAACACGGCTAAAAGAAGGCAAACTGAATGCCGTCATTCTTGAAGACTACGCCAAAGGGCTTTTCACGCCAGACTTTATGGGAAGCATTGTGGAGTTGACCCATAAGTATCACGTCATGAGTGCATTGGACCCTCATTCTGAACATCCCTACGACATCAAGGGCATTTCCATTATGACTCCAAACCGCGCCGAGGCTTTTGCGCTTGCCAAGATGAAATTCGAGCCTATGCCCTCAAAGTGCAGCGAAGATTCCAAACTGCCAGACATCGGGAAACGACTGCTTTCACAATGGGGGCTGGAATATTTGTTGATTACACTGGGAGCCAACGGCATGGCATTGTTCCCCAAAAACAAGCCAGGCGAATTCAGCGTGATTCCGACGGTTGCCAAACAGGTTTTCGATGTCTCAGGCGCGGGTGATACGGTCATGGCGTCAGTCGTCCTGGCGCTCCTCTCTGGGGCCACTCCAGAAATTGCCTGTCGTATATCCAACATCGCCGCAGGCGTCGTCGTCGGGCGAATCGGTACCTCCGCCATTGAAGCGGACGTTCTGAAAAAGGAAGTCGCGTCATTCAGTTAACGTTTTTCTATATCATTAGTACTTGATTTTTATTGAAAATCATCTCAAGCATAAAGGATTTTCCAGATGAAAGAAAACAAAACCCTCCATGAAGATGCACGGGACATCACCGTTCTTGCCGACTATGACGTCGTCGTTGTCGGCGGTGGAATCGCGGGCGTCTCGGCGGCACTGGCGGCACGTCGTGCTGGAGCCAAAGTCTGTATTCTCGAGCGTTTCTGCGGATTGGGCGGTCTGGCCACCATTGGCAACGTCATCATCTATCTCCCTTTGGATGACGGCATGGGGCATCAGGTTTCCGCTGGCATATGCGAAGAACTCATAAAACTGTCCGTTGACGATGAGCCCAAGAAACGCGATTTCCTCCGAATCGGCCCCATTCCCGAATGCTGGCAGCCTGGAGGCGACGTTGCCGCCAGAAAGGAACAACGCTATCAGACAGGCTTTAATCCCGTGACTTTCATGTTCAAAATGGAAAGGCTGCTCCTCAAGGAACGGATTAAAATCTACTTTGACACGCGCTTTGTCGGCGTGCTCAAAAAGGGTGACAGCATCACGGCGGTCATCGTGGAGTCAAAGGGTGGTCGCCAGGCAATTACAACCCGTGCAGTCGTAGACTCGTCAGGCGATGCCGATGTTTGCCATGCAGCGGGCGAGAAGACCGTTTCCATCGGCGGCAATGTCCGCAGCGGATGGTTCTACTATGTCGACAACGGAACGGTCAAATTGAATCCATGGTCGCAGCGTTTCAAGGCTGGCACGAACAATCCAGAGGCAGGCCGCACGTTCCGCGGCGATTCCGCAGACCATGTCACGCAGCAAATCATCGAGACGCGCGAATACATGATGAACGCACTCGAGAGGATGAAGTCCGAGAATCCTGGCCATGACATGTTCCCAATCATGATTCCAACCATGCCAACCCACCGCATGACCCGTCGCCTGGCGGGAACTGTCACGCTCCGCCCGACAGATGACCACAGATGGTTCGATGACTGCGTCGGCATCACCCCAGACTGGCGCAAGAAAGGGCCTGTTTACTGCATTCCGCTCCGTGCAATTGCAGGTGTCAAGACACCCAATCTCATCACTGCGGGGCGTTGCATCTCCTCCTTCGGCGACACATGGGATGTCACACGCGTCATCCCAACCTGCGCCGTGACGGGCGAAGCCGCTGGAGTCTGCGCGGCATTTTATGCCAAAGACCCGCAATCCCCTCCCATACGAAAACTCGACATCATCGCCTTGCAGAAATATCTCCGCCGCCGAAACGTGCTTATCGACCGTAAACTCGTTGAGGGATAATCGTAATTTTCGACCATGCAAAGGGACTAAACAATTATGCGTACCATAGCCGTAATACCAGCACGTTATGCAAGCAGCCGTTTTCCAGGAAAACCATTGGCGCTTATAGCGGGGAAAACCATGATTCAGCGCTGCTATGAATCCACATGCAAATGCATGGATTTTGAAGATGTGATCGTCGCCACGGATGATGACCGCATCTTCAATCATGTCCGCGACTTTGGCGGCCATGTGGTCATGACGTCACCAAATCATCCGACGGGCACGGACAGAATCGCCGAAGCAATCAAAGGGCTTGATGCCGACCTTATCGTCAACGTCCAGGGGGATGAACCGATGATGTCCGCCGATGTGCTTCATGAACTCGTCTGCGCCATGAAATCTTCTGGAGCGGACATGGGGACCGTGGCAGTTCCTTTCACATACCTTGAGGGCGTGGACCCTGCCAATCCAAACAACGTGAAAGTCGTTGTTGACCGCAGAGGCTTCGCGCTTTATTTCTCTCGTTCATTGATTCCATTTCAGCGTGAAGGCGGCACACCAGTCGCGCCAATGCTTCATTGGGGGCTCTATGCGTACAAGCGTGAGTTTCTGGAAAAATTCGTCAAATGGCCACAGGGCGAACTTGAGGCATGCGAGAGGCTGGAGCAACTCCGCGCGTTGGAAAACGGCGCGTCCATCATGGTCATCAAGGCGAAGGAACGCTCCGTCGGCGTAGATACGCCAGAGGATGTCGCCATTGTCGAAAGAATCATCGCTGAACAAAAACTAGATTAAGGTTTTGCAGACGTGTGCTG
>JAGCTA010000400.1 GCA_017963875.1 Victivallales bacterium
AGCCGAAGAATACCAAAGTTATGAGGATGGCTCAAAACAAGCGCCTTTCTCATTCTACTATAACCTCGCCGAGCATTTCGGCCTGGATGTCTCCTCCATCATCAGTGGAGAAGCACCAAATCTTGCCGTTTACACTGTAACGCGTGACGGCAAGGGATTCCCCTTTGTGCGCCGTCCAGGCTTCTCCTATCTGCATCAGGCCATCCGCATGAAGGAACGCACAGGCGAGCCTTTCATCGTCACCGCGCCATGCAGCAAGCAGGATGAACTTGTGCACTATTCGGAGCACAACGGGCAGGAATTCGACCTCATCCTTTCAGGAACGCTCAAGATTTTCCTGCGTGACAAGGAAGAAATCCTGCATCAGGGCGACAGCATCTATTTCGACGGGCGGGAACCTCATGCCATGCAAACCATCGGCGACCAGCCCTGCAAATTCCTCTCTATAGTCATGCATGGCAAATATGACGATGACGCCAAGCCAGACCGATTCGCATACGCCCCCCAAAAGAAGTCCGACAAAGTTCAGACCGATGCAAAGAAACTGCTTTACCAGGAATACATGGAAGAGGAATGGAACGGAGACGGAACGCTGAAAGGCGTCAAGTTCCATGTGCCCGAAAACTTCAATTTTGCATACGACGTACTGAAACGTCTGGCAGAGAAGTGCCCCGACAAAACCGCCATGCGATGGCTTTCCAACGACAAACACCTCCATGACTTCACCTTCCGCGAAATCTACGAAGATGCAATGCGGACAGCCAACTTCTTCTACTCCTTGGGCATCCGCAAGGGGGACCGTGTGATGCTAGTGCTGAAACGCCATTATCAGTTCTGGTTCATCCTGAACGCCCTGCACGCCATCGGAGCCGTTGCCATTCCCGCCTCCTGCCAGATGACTGCACATGACTTCGAATACCGTTTCAAGCGGGCTGATGTGAAATACGTCGTCTGCTCGGCTGACGGAAACATTACGAAGGAAGTGGATGCCGCCGCCGAAAATTCCAGCGTCAAACTCAAACTCTCAGTGAATGGAAAGAAGGACGGCTGGCTCGACTTCGATGCCCTTTACCCGAACTTCCAGCCTGATTTTCCACGTCCAGAAGACCAGAAAGTCTCCGATACGATGCTGATTTTCTTCAGTTCGGGAACCACAGGCTTCGCCAAGATGGTCGAACACGATTACGCCTATCCAATTGGACACATCATGACGGCGCGCCATTGGCACAGAGTCAATCCAGACGGGTTGCATTTCACCATTGCCGACACAGGCTGGGGGAAGGCCCTCTGGGGAAAAATCTACGGTCAGTGGCTCTGCGAGGCAGGTGTGTTTACGTATGACTTCGACCGCTTCCATGCATCCGAGATCCTCCCGATGTTCAAGCAGTACGGCATCACGACACTCTGCGCACCGCCCACCATCTTCCGCTTCATGGTCAAGGAAGACCTCTCGAAATATGATTTTTCAACATTGGAGCATGTGACGACGGCAGGCGAGGCGATGCCCCCCGAGGTCAGCGAGGCATTCAGGCGTGTTTCAGGCCAGTTGCCATTCGAGGGCTTCGGCCAGACTGAGACTACGCTGGTTATCGGAACGTTCTCCTTCATGAAGCCACGCCCAGGCTCAATGGGCAAGGCGAATCCTCAGTATGATGTGGTATTACTGGATACGGACGGAAATCCAGTCGCCTCTGGCGAGACTGGTGAAATCTGCATCAGGGCTGAACGCGATGGGAATCATCCATGCGGGCTGTTCCGCAGCTACATGAAGTCACCTGAAGATACGGCGGCAGCATGGCATGACGGGTTCTACCATACAGGCGACCAAGCCTGGCGAGATGAAGACGGATACTTCTGGTATGAAGGCCGTGCGGATGACATCATCAAGACCTCTGGATACCGTGTCGGTCCATTCGAGGTGGAAAGCGTGCTGATGGAACTGCCGTATATCCTTGAATGCGCAGTGACTGGCGTGCCAGACCCTGTCCGCGGCAAAGTCGTCAAGGCGACTATCGTGCTTGTCAAGGGGAAGGAGCCTTCCGACGCTCTTGTCGAGGAAATCAAGGAGTATGTGAAGACACATACTGCTCCTTACAAGTATCCGCGCGTGATTGAGTTCGTAAACGAACTTCCCAAGACGGTGAACGGCAAGATACGCCGTGCCGCCATCCGCGCGCAATCAGAGAAGAAGTGATTGATCAACAACTGATTCATTGATATTCGCACGGGGATATCCAGACCGTTTGGCCTGGATATCCTTCAGTCGCCCAAGCATTGTTGCAAACTGGACCAAACGTTACTTTGCAGTTGGCGTTGCAGCCATCCTGAAACCGACCGTGTTGTAGCATCCGCCTGCGCGCCGCCCCTCACCTCTGAAGGTTGCCTGGCAGGAGGTCATGGTCGCATACCAGGAGCCTCCCCTGATGGCGTTGACCTTCTGCCCACGCTCCGCGCCATTGATGGCAATGACGACCGACGACGTCCACTCCCAGGAGTTGCCTGCCATGTCAAGGCATCCGTATGGCGACTTTCCCTCTGGATGTGCGTCTACAGGCGAGATGTTTCCACCTGTAGAGGAAATTTCCTTGAAGAGGTCCGTGTAGATGAAGCCCGTCCAAGTTTTGTGATCGACCCATCCTTTGACACCTCCGTTCGAGTTCACGCTGATGACACTGGACAATGGAACGCTCTCGCCTTTTCTCGTCGATTTCTGATGGATGAACACGACCTTCTGCTTCGGATTCTCCTTGAGGCAGGCGGAGGCAACAATGCCGTTGAAGTTGAACGGAGCTTTGACCAACCCATCCACCATCTTCACCATCGGGTCATTTCCCCATGGATAGGTGAAATGTCGTGCGCCTGAAGCAGCGTTCTCCCACTCCGCCTCGGTCGGCAGCCTGAACGTCCAGCCTGGATGGGACTTCCCGTACCATTTACAGTAGGCTTCCGCATCCTCGGCGGAGACCTCCAGCACAGGATGTTTCCCTTTGCCCTTCGGGAAACTGCCGTTTGTCCAATACTTGGGCTTCTTGTGTCCAGTGGCCTTGCAAAATGCGGCGTAGTCCTCGTTCGTCACGGGATAGACAGCAAGGCAGTAATCCTTTTCGATGGGTGATTTCTCGCCTGGCACCGATGCGCCTCTCATGCCTGGTTTGCGCTCGACAAGCGCATTGGCGAAAGCGAATCCGCGATTGGCCGAGATATGGACGAAGCCATCTGGCGCTTTCTCGGCAGCAATAACGCAAATGGAAATGAGAAGTGCAATCAATGTAAATCTATGCATGGTTTTCTTCCTTTTTCCTGATTGGCTGATAAAAACGTACCATAATTGGTCGAGACACCCCGATAAACGCAGATTTCGAGATGAAATTTTACAAGACGGAATTATTTTATTAACATTCAACAAGCCATTGCCCCCAAAACATAAAAACAGGAGAAAAACTCATGTTGCAATTTGGATATGCCCAAGAAGACATCACGCCCGTCCGCGGAATCGCACTGTGCGGATACTTCAATCCACGCCCCAACAAGGGCATGCTCGACCCACTAAAGGTCAAAGCCGCCGTGTTTTCAGTCAACAAAAACATTGCGGGCATTGTCTCCTACGATCTGTGCTTCATTCCCAAAGCCCTTGTTAATCGTTTCATCTCCGCTCTCAAAGACGCAGGCATCACCTTCGCTGACAAGATTATCTTCTGCGCAACCCATACCCATACAGGGCCTTATACCACCAAGTGTTTCGACGACATGTCCGACGCCGCCTATCTAGACGCACTGGTTGCAAAAACAGTCTATGCAGTCAAAAATGCCTTCGCAAGCCTTGCGCCAGCGGAAATCCAGGCCACTGTCACAGAATGCACCACACAGGCCTACAACCGTCGCTTCTGGATGAAAGACGGTTCCGTCCTGACAAATCCAGGCAAGTTGAATCCCAATATCGACCGTCCAGAAGGTGCCATGGATCCTGAAATACCGATTATCGCCATCAAGCAGGAGGGACAACTCCGCGCATTGATTGTCAATATTGTCAATCATACGGACACCATTGGCGGCGATTTTATCTCTGCCGACTGGCCTGGGCGCATGGAACACGCTATTCAATCTGAACTTGGATACGACATTCCCGTCATCACCATTGTCGGCGCACAAGGCAACATCAACCACTTCAACGTCAAGACAGCCGTGGACCAGACCTCGTATCAAGAAGCCATACGCATTGGCAAAGCATACGCGTCAGTCATTTTGTCGGCGCTCTACCAACTCAACACCATTGCCATCGATAAGATTCGCGTCGCCTCTGAGGAATTCGAGGTCCCATATCG
>JAGCTA010000401.1 GCA_017963875.1 Victivallales bacterium
AGCCGTCGCGGATACAGTCAGTCCGCGTCATGCAGCATCGGTGGTTTCGCAGTTACGGCCTGAAGGAAGTGCGTGTTGTTGGAACGGATCGAGACGGCAACCAAGTTGGCCTTGGCAACATCATTCTGTCACAACCATATAACCTTCCTAAAGGCGAAGCGCATGATGCGCCGTTTGAAATCAAACTGGAGGATGAAACGCCTGTTACCACTGTCCAGTTGGTCTTTACAGGCACGGGTGGTTATCTTGGACTGAACGAGGTGGAGTTCTTTGGCGAAATTGTCAAAGAAAAGGCAAAGTCAACTCAAAAACTCAATGTACTGGCTGAAAATGCGCGAGCGGAACTTCGCGTGTACAGGCATGGGGCATACTATGTGTTGGAAAACAAGTACAGCATCTATGCCGTCGATCCGCGCTATGGCGGTGCCTTGAGTTTTGCATGGGACAAGCAGACGAAGTCGAATCTAATCCGTTTTGCGGAAGTCGGTTCGTCATACGGACCGCTTTTCCAAGACCGTTTCCATCCTGGCGGTTCCGAAAACCGAGACATGTATCTCTACCGCGAATACAAGGCGGAAATCCTTAAGGACACTCCAGATGTCAAACAGGTGCGCGTGTGGGGCACGGGACACAGCGGAATCTTCACAAGCGTTGAAATCAGCAAGACATACACGTTGACGCGAGATTCTTCTGTCATTGGAGTCGATATCACTATCACCAATGGAAAGGACAATGTGATTCCGCTAAAGTATGGCTACTGGATGGCTGGCGGTCTTCACAGCGACACGGAGCCTTACAGCAGAATCATTCCAGGCCAGACAAGTACGGAAGTTCGCCCAGGCGTCGGAGAATTCACCTCGATGGATTTCGTGTCGGGCTGGTGCGGCGGCATGGTGGGGGGCAATTGCCTGGCGATATTGTTCCCGTATGAATATTCGCGTGAAATCTACTATTGGGGGGCGGACAAGTACAACGGAACCATTGAGACAAGATTCGGAGTCTATCCGATTGAGGCGGGCGGCAGTCTGACATACCATTGCGCCGTCGCGCCGTTCGGCGGGATTGGCATTCCAGACAAGGTGACGGAGACCGCAGCCTGCGCCATCGTTGACGATGCCATCAGCCTGCGCCTTTTCAAGTCAGGCACCTATTCGCTGCGAATCATGGAAGGCGAGGAAAAGGACGGCAAAGGAGTGTTTACGCAAGCCGCAATGGTCGAACTACCGCCGAATGAAACAGGCGCAACGGTGCCGTTCAAGCGGACACGCCCGCTGCTACGCGTCGAACTTCTGCAAGGTGGCGAGACGGTTTTCTGGGCGGAAAAAAGCAACGGAGAGTACATTTTGCCGCAGGACTGTCCGCGAAAGCCTTCCAGCGAAGGCGGAGAAGCAAAATTGAATTTGGATTTCCACTCCGATAGTTTCAAGACGGACGCGTGGAACTGGGGCGGAAAGTTTGCGAATGG
This sequence comes from Victivallales bacterium, assembly GCA_017963875.1. Next base: position 1,466 of record JAGCTA010000401.1, read on the forward strand.
CAAGCCGAAGGTCCTTTTCATCAATAACTTGCATGGCGGTATCAGGGAAGCCGTCGAACTATCGCGCCGTTTCGAGATTGATTTGACAACGAACTATGTCGCTGGATTTTGGTCATTGAGCGGCCATTGCATGTCATTGAATACGCGGACATGCTTCAACGAACTTGGTAAGAAACTGAAGAAGGTCTACGATGTCATCATAGTTTCGGCGGACATCTGGGCAGAATTGCCCGATAATGTCCTGAAGCCGCTTCTGGCGCAGGTCAGGAATGGCGCGGGCCTCATACTTGTTGGCGCGGAAGCACTGCCACAGGAACTCTCGGAACTGTTCCCGCAGGCGGACAAGGCCAAGTTCCGCTTCAGGGCGACATGGTCGGACAGCGACCATCCGCTGGCATCGTCGCTGCCATTGGCGCAGATGCCGCAGACGCGCTTCTTGCGCTATCAATTGACGGATGGTGTTATTGCAAAGAGCGGCGATATACCTGTGATTGCCGAGGCGAAATTGGGCAAGGGGCGTGTGTTCCTGTGCGCCTGGGAGACGAAAAAGCCGAATCCACAACATTCCAAATACAACGCATCCAGTTCCTTTCTGTTGCCGCTCGTCTATAAGGAGCATCCTGAAATAACGCACCGCTATTATGAATACCAGTATGCGCTGTTGGGACGGCTCGTCCAGGCGGCAGCAGGGCTGGAGACAGGCGTCAAGGCAAAGATCGAGGCATCGCAGACGAAGGCAACGGTTGCTGTCGTGGCCGCCGAACCACAGGATGTGGTTGTTCGATTGACGTTGCGTGACAAGTTTTCGCAAGTTATTGAACATCAGGAAAAAGCCGTTCGGCTTGAAAAGGGCAGGGGGCAGGAGATTGTCTTCAACTATGCGAAACCTGCGATGACGGGGACGTTTTTCGCGGATGTCGTCGTCTTGCGGAAAGACGGTGCGGGGGCGCTTTGGTGGGGGGCAGGAACGGCGGTCAACGACACGCCAGCAATAACGAAGTTGGAGTTCCCAGCGAAAGTCTATCGTCTGAACGAGTCTGTGACGGGTCATGCGGAAGGCATCGGCACAGTGACAGCCGAACTATCGGATACGTATGGAAATGTTGTTGCTCGGATGGAAGGCAATGACTTCACGTTGCCGCTGGCCGATGTTCGAACGCCGAACGCGCGGCTAACGGTCAGGTTGCATGATGGCACTGGGGGCGTCACGGATCAATGTGTCAGGCGCATCGAGCTGTATTCTCCGCCAGACCCACGCATATTCAACATCGTTCTTGGCTGGCCAGGTTTCGCTGAAAAGGCTCCCGTCTATTTGCTGGACGACTTGCTCGGTATTGCGAAAGACGTCTATGGCGTCACGGTTGCATCCGCTACCGATTCCTACACGGAGGCGTCCTTCGCCATGAACGCCATACGCGACAATGCCCTTCGATACCACAACATCAACGGCGCAACCTACACTGACGGCAAATACCCCTTTGACAAGGACAAGAAGATAAATAGCAAATTCGACCTGATTCGCATTCCATGCCTCAGCAAGCCAGGCATGGAGGAACGGCTCTTCAAGGACGCGCATAGGCCTGGTTGGGCGGCCAAATACGGCGCAACCAATGTCGGCGGTCCCGATGAATCCAGTATGATCAGCGGTTTTGACGGTTGCTTCTGCGAAGACTGCCAGAAGGCGCTGCGCGAGTATCTCAAAACACAGTATCCGACGCTCGACGCGCTGAACAAGGCGTGGGAGACGTCTTTTGCATCATGGGACACGGTTGTCGCGCGGACCGCCGCGGAAATTCGCGCGGACGGTAGCAAGTCCTTCGCCACCTGGGTTGACCATCGCACATTCAACGACATCAGCCGTGCGCGCTGCATCGGCATCATCCAACGCGGGATTCATGACATGGATGCCACGCTCGGTTATTCACTTTCGGGTACCAGCGAGACGAATCCATGGAACGCCTGGGACTGGTATCTGCTGATGGATGAACTATATGCGTTCTCAAGTTATATTGGCGAGCAGACGATCCAGCAACTCAGTTTCGCAAAGCGCCCCATCAGGAACATGCCGTGGAGTGGCTACGACAAGGACCCTGATATGGAGGACTACTGCATGTTGAACAACCTGATGTTCGGCGCGGCTGGGCTCTCCATCTACGGCTGCAATTTCTATTTCTGCCCAGACTGGACGATTCCCGAAACAGGCATCGGTCTGCGGAACGTGATTCGACGCTATACCAATGGCCCAGCAGAACTCATCATGGCGTCATCCTTTGCATTCGATCCGATAGCGTTCCATTATTCACCTGCATCTATCAAAGTCGATTGGATAACGGATACCGCGTTGATGCGCAATGCGTCCATCACAGGCTTCAAGGGGCTTTTCCAGGACGCGGGCTGCAACAATTCGTATATCGCCTACGGCGAACTTGAAAAACGTCAATTGAAGGGCAACAGGATTATCGTCCTGCCAATGTCGCAGGCGCTCTCCGACGCTGAAATTGATTGTTTGGATGCGTTCGTCCGTGATGGCGGCATTCTCCTTGCAGACATGATGCCAGGAACTTACGACCAGCACGGCATGCCACGTTCCAATACGACGCTGCTGAATCTTTTCGGCATTAAGAAACAGGGGAGTCTGTCTACGGGCGAGACAACGCTCTCGGGGCTGGATGGCTCACTGAAAGACCTGAATATGACCATCAATGTTTATGAGCAGGGGGTGGAGGCATCGACCGCCAAGCCGTTGGCGCATGTTCGTGGAAATGCTCCTGCTGTGCTTGTAAACAGCCACGGCAAGGGCAAAACGGTCTATTTTGCATGCAATCTGGTGGCGAGATGCGGCGAACTTGGCGCACTGCGCAAGAGTGCGAAGAACGCTGCGATGATAGAGCCTATTGGACGGTTCATCGGCAGCCTCTTGGATGAGACCGCAATTCAGCCAGAGGCGACGGTGAACCTCGCTGCGACCAAAGTGATTGTCAGGCGTCTGGGAGCAGGAAAAATCATCGGCGTCATTCGAGACATCTCGCAGACGAAGAACTTTGACACGATGCCGCATGATGTTCCTGTCGTTCTCCGCGAAAAGGCGCATGTCTATGACCTTCTGGAACACAAGTACATCGGCTACACGGATAAGTTCGACTACCATTTTATCTCGACGACGCAGAGTGCTTTTATCCTGTTGCCATACCGCGCAACTGGCCTGACAGCGACTTACAAAGACGGCGCTGTTCGTATTTCGCTTGACGCAGAAGGCGATGCCCCACGCATCAATCATATTTTCCAAACGGCCTTCATCGCTCCCGACGGTACGGAATCCCCTGCGTATTCGGGGCTCGTTTTCGGAAAGGGCACGTCGGCAGTCGTGCCTTTCAAAAAGCCGTTGAACAAGTCTGCAAAGGGCTGGAGCGTGCGGATTACCGATGCCGCTACCAACGTGAGTACCATGCTGAAACTCGACGAGTGAAGCGGTTGTCCTGTGTCTCGGCGAAGCCCATGAAAACAGGGAACGCTGGACGCAAAATTAGAACTGCGTCTAGTAGTGGCCCCGCCATAACTTGTCCTGTGTCTTGGACAAAGTCCAAGACACGCGATAGCTGAGAATTGGGGTCACTTGAAAAAGTAAATGCACATTTCTCGGAGTAAATGCACATTGAACCTAAAGAAGAGGCGCGTTTACTGTGACATGTGCATTTACCATGTCCAAAACCTTTTGTCGGTCGCTTTTTTTAGGCCGATGCGGTGCAT
>JAGCTA010000402.1 GCA_017963875.1 Victivallales bacterium
ACGGCAATCTGCTTGGAGGTAAGCCCCTTCATCCGCGCCTGGAAGCGTTGTGCAGAAATCCGCCTGCCGCATGGCATTGATGATGTGTTTCATTTTTGAATAGGGGACATGCTGCAACTTTTCACGAATTCCAGGCACTCCATCCCTGCTCCATTCGTATGTGCTGTTAAGGGCCGCACTGCCGTTGTCTGGCTCAAACACGAACACCCTGTCAGCATCATAATAATCCACAATTACCTGAAGCATGGTTTCAACTGTATAGGCGATACTTTCCCTATCCATGCACTCAATCAGTTTTCTGAGTGTTTTCTCCTGCCTACGGGCCTGTTCCTCCATCTGCTTCAGACTTTGTATTTTCGCCTCCTGTTCCCCCTGGAGGATTTCCGCCCTAACCTGTTTGTCGATGTTGAGAAGACCGAGTATCACCCCGTTGGAATCCTCCTGGTCACGGGCAAACTTGATTCTGAAAAACGCAGTTTTATTGTTATACACAAGCCGCGTTTCAAATTTGTAAACAGGCTTGTCCTCCAACTCCTTCAACACACGCTCCGCCGCAAAACACTCAAGAAATCTCGGCAAATCCTCCGCATAGACCAATTTTCTGAATAGCAGTTCCAGACGCTTCAGATACGGCAACGACAAGTCTATGTCAGATAACGCCCTGGCAAATAGTTCCGACGCTCGGAAACACGAGAACTGGCCAGTCTTGTAGTCTATATGGCATACATAGTCAAAGTCATCGGCCAGCCCCGAAATCACAGCAGCCTGCATGCGTTCATCACTTGCCATCGGCAATGCTTCGTTTCCAGCAGCCTGTCTCCCGTCTTTGACCACGCCACCGTGTGCCTTCCTTATGGCCATTCCCGAAGCCGCGCTTTCCTCATCTCTTGGTTCATTGCCATCCGTTTCTACCGTTCCATCGGCAAGTTCGGCCTCCATGACAAAGTCATTCATGAAAAAACCTTCTCCAATGGGATTGTCAACCATCTCAACAACCTTGAATCCATTGCGAAAATAGGACTTCATTGCCTTTTCATTATGGCGGTTGACATTGAGCCTCAACTTTGAAAAGCCTGCGTCTTTGGCCAGTTTTTTCGCCTCCCTGAGCATCATTGAACCGATTCCCTTGCCCTGATATTCAGTCAGAAGATAGCATTTATGCAACTTTGCCATCGCGGGAGCAACATTGCAACTGCCCCAGATGAAATATCCAATGGCCCTATCATCATCGAAGACACCATGGAACTGAACACCTGCATCGTACTCATGCGACAACACCTCAGGCGCATACATCATCTGCATCATATAGTCAATCTGCTTTTCGGACAGTATTTTCCGAAAAGTCACTGGCCATACGATATCGGCAACTTGGCGAACTAAAAACAGTTCGTCCTTTTTCAATTTTCGCGTGGTGATGCTCATTATATGCGCTCTCCTCCTGTCAGGGATGACATGGATTCCTGACACCGATTGTTAAATAAATATATTCTATGAACACCAAAAGACAACGCCTCGCCCCACCATTCATCCCTTCAATACTTGCTCGGCAGTCTTAAAGTGCATTTTCGCATAACGATACAGCGCATCCGCGCCCTGCTTTTCCACGATTTCCCTAGCCGCCGACAGTACAATGTCAGAAACTCCTTTCGGCAAACTTCTTCCAATGACGGCTTCCCCTAGAGCCTGCATTCTCTTCACAAATTCACATCGGGCAAGAATTGACGCAGCTGCGACGGCGACGTCCGCCTCCGCACGAGGCATCTGCTCCAGTTCAATCTGCTGTCCTCGAGTCTGAAGGGCATTTCTGACCGTATCCTGTGATTTTGCAAACTGATCCGATATCGCACGCGGGCAGTCAGGAACCTTCGCCAACAGGTTTTCCAATGCCTTTGCATGTCCCCATGCAAGCAGCCGATTCAGGTTGCCTATATTGGCATATAGGCGGTTGTATGCCTCTGGCCCCACTACCACCAACGCAAATCGGCCAGCCGTCTCACGGCGAATCAACTCAGCCAGTTCATTGATTTTCCTGTCCGTGCCAATGGTTTTGGAATCGGCGACTCCTGCCTTGAGCAGCGATTTTGCAATCTTCTCATCCGTATAGACACATGCGATGCACAACGGCCCGAAAAAATCCCCCTTGCCGCTTTCGTCAATCCCAGCATGAGGCAAGAACATCCGAGGGTTCTGCATGGCGGCGATTTCCTGTTCATATCCAAGATGCGCCTCGTGAAGCACTTCAGGCTCAAGAAGATACAGCACAAAATCCTCTGTCCCCTTGCCCTGCACCACCAGTTTGCCCGATTCATACGCGGTAACTTGCGTCTTGTCATGAATTGCCTTCCAACGCGCATATTGCATGGAGGAAAACTCCCATCCGCGTTCCTCCATCAAAGCCCTCAGAAGCGCAGCCTGCGCTTCATTGATTTCACATACATAATTCGTCACTGCCATGGAATTCTCTTAAGATAACAACTCTTGATTATCCTTTTTCAACTTGTTTTTCGATGTTTAAAAATTATGTTATATAATGTATTTTCTCACTTGTTATTTTCAACCGACGAACAGACATCGTCCAATTCAATCAACACCCTTAAGGAACAGTCATGGCTTCCGTTTTTCCCTTTGCCGCCTATTCACCCTCTTTTGAAAACGCCCCCAGCGTCGCCACGCTCCCGTATGATGTTATGAACAGAACCGAAGCAAAGAGAATGGCAGAGGGGAATCCCATGTCCTTCCTGCGAGTCACTCGCTCGGAAATTGAACTGATGGACTCCGTCGATCCGTATGCGGTCAAAGTGTATCAGCGCGCACTCTCCAACTGGCAGTCATTCGTCGCGGACCATATACTTGAAAAGGACACACGCCCATCCTATTACGTCTATTCGCTGGTCATGAACGGACGACGCCAGACGGGTATCGTCGGAGCATATTCCGTTGATGACTATGAAAAAGGCATTGTCCGCAGGCATGAGAGGACGCGCAGGGACAAGGAAGACGACCGTACGCGCCACATCGAGACGCT
>JAGCTA010000403.1 GCA_017963875.1 Victivallales bacterium
TCGGAAAGACGGAGGAGTTTGTCGTCAGAGACGTCCAGAAGCCGTGGCGACGTCTCCTTGATGGGGTGCTCTTCGTTGGCGTAGATGCGGTAGGAAGAAAAGTAGATGTAATGGCCAGTGTTGTCCAGGAACTTGGGAAGTTTGAAAACCAGTTCATTCGATGGGTAGATGAGGAAATCCACGATGCCGTCGTAGGCGTTCTTTAGGATATCGTCGATGAACTGCCAGTCTTTGGCGTTAGCCTTGATGTAGCGGACATTCGGCGATTCGGTCTTCATCTCGTCAAAACTGTTGTAAACGACATCTACGCTGTAGCCTTTTTCTGCGAGCATGGGCACCAGATGCTGTCCCATCGCGCCCGTGCCGCCCAAGACCAAAACTTTCTTCTGCGACATATCTATTTCCCTGATTTGGATATTGTTAAATGGTGTAGCCAATATTTTTTATATAATACATAATATAACATACATTCAGCAGTAATCAACCTTCTACGAACTCCAGAAAGGGGCATTTCAGAGTTGATAAAAGGATTGAGATTTATTGACATTTTCCAATGCCATTTTATAGTGGTTATGCATTCTTTTTTAGTCTTGTATGTCCCCCAAAACCAAAGGAAAAGGTAACCATGAAAATCAAAGCGGATTTTGAGTCTGTTGTTGGAGTGATGAAGCCGATGCATGCGGTCGGTCAGCCGCCGATGAGCCAGTTGAGCGGTTTCATGCTTCATTATTTGACGGAGGCGGGCATTCCGTATTCTCGTCTCCATGACGTTCAAGGAACGCAGGGGGCCAATCTCTATGTCGATATTCCAAATCTGTTCCGTGATTTCGATGCTGATGAAAACGTCCCAGCCAACTACGATTTCGCTTTTACGGACAATCTCTTGTCGCAGCTGATGGAGCACGGTGTTGAGCCGTTCTTCAGGCTGGGCGTCACCATTGAGAACTACCGTCAGGTGAAATCCTACCGCATCTTCCCGCCGAAAGACTTCGCGAAATGGGCGCGCATCTGCGAACACGTCATCAGACACTACAACGAAGGCTGGGCAGACGGTTTCCACTTCAATATTCAGTATTGGGAGATTTGGAACGAGCCAGACGATGGTAACTATCCAAACAGCCGAACATCGATGTGGAAAGGGACGCCGCAACAGTATTATGAACTGTATGCGACTGCTGCAAAGCATCTTAAGGCGTGTTTCGGCAATACCATCAAGGTCGGCGGCTATGCGGCCTGCGGCTTCCATGATTTTGAGATAATCGATCCAAACTGCGAGGGGCTTGGCCATGCGCCGCAGACACAGAAGGAGGGTTTCCACGATTTCGCCCACGGTTTCCTTTCATATATCCGCGAGCAGAAAGCGCCGCTCGATTTCTTCTCATGGCATAGTTACTACAATGTCGCTTATACGGTGAAGATGGCAAACCATTGCCGTCAATTGCTGACAAAATATGGATACGGCGATGTGCCTGACATCCTCAACGAGTGGAATACCTGTCACGAGGCGAAGAGGAGGAGCACGGACTATGCGGCGGCGCAGGTCTTCGGCATGATGCTTTCTATGCAGACGAAGGCGTCAACATGGATGCTCAACTACTATGACGCGCGCAGCAATGCCTCTGTCTATGCTGGCATGTTCAGCCCAGAGACATACGAGCCGTTCCTGGCGTATTTTGCCTTCAAACTCTTCAATGACGCATACGTGCTGAAGAACCAGACAAAAGCCGAATCAGACGATGATAACGTTGTTGTCTGTGCCGCGGCAAACGGCGGTAAGAAGGTTCTGCTCGCTGCCAACATGGGTGAACAGCCCGTCGAGGCGGAATTTGAGTTGAATGGGGGGAATGCCGCAGACGCAGAGGTCATCATGACCAATTGCGAATACAAGAATACGTTGACGGGCAAGAAAATCGTGGATGGCAAGTTGACAATTCCCGCATATACCTGCCTTGAACTGCGGTTCTGATACGATGCCTAACGCAGCGCTGCGCGCCGCGCACACGACAAGGGAGCAGCCGCGCGCAGGACCCAACGCGGCGCTGCGCGCCGAGCACAATCCAAGGGAACAGCAGCGATGCGCGCCGCGCACACGACAAGCCAAAAAACGCGCGCGCCGAGCACAGGAGAAGGGAGCCGCCGCGCACAGGACGAGGGAACAGCAGCGCTACACGCCGCGCAAAGAACAGGGGAGGGGAGCGGCGCGCGCAGGACAAGCAAAAGCGGCGCGTGCCGAGTGCAGGGGACAGGGGAGCGGTGCGCCGAGCGAAGGACAAGGGGAGCGGTGCACCGCGATGGGCAGAGGACAAGGGGAAAGCCGTGCGAAAATAGCAAGTATTTTGAATGACTTTTATTCCCAAAGCGCCTGAAGTTCACCTAGGTTATTGCAGGTGAAATCAGGCGTGACATCCGCCTTGCTGGAGAGGTCGGCGCCTGGCCCGACGATGTGGCAGGTAATGGTTCCAGCATTGACGCCCGCCGCAATGTCTGTCGCGAGGCGGTCACCGATCATCAGGGCATTCTCTGGCTTGACGCCGAATCGTGCGGCCGCGCGTTGGAGGAATCCCGCGTGCGGCTTGCCCAATTGCGTCAGCGTGACGCCAGAGGCGAGTTCGACACAACGGGAGATTGCACCGCAATCGACGAGCCGCGTCGGCTGGTCTGTCGGGCAGAAGACATCTGGATGTGTGGAATAGCCAGGAATGCCATTGTAGAGATGCCATGACGCCTGGCAGAGCCGCTGGTATGTCAAGGTCTTGTCAAAGGAGACGATGACGGCTTCTGGATTGTCGTCAATGATTTCATATCCAGATGCTTCCAGTTCCTCTTTCATTGCGGGAACTCCAAGAAGAAACAAACGTTTCCATTGCGGATGTTCGGCACGGAGCGTGTCCACAAGAAAATCCGTGGAAGTATAGAAATTGCCTTTGTCTGTCTTGATGCCGTACCTGTCAAGTCTCGCGACATATTCGTCCTTGCTGTAGGATGAATTGTTCGAGCAGAATGCGTATGGGATATTCCGTTGCTTAAGGAAATCAAGGAAAGGCATGGTGGTCGGGTAGAGCGTTCCGCCATGGTAGATGGTTCCATCCATGTCCAGGAAAACTGCCTGGACGCGTGAGAGCAGGGGGCTTGAGGTCATGGGCTGATTCTGTAATTTGCGTTTTGGACTGGACAAATGGGGCTTGTTTTCGTAGACACATAATGGCATCTTCCCAAGTGTATCATGTGTCCCACGAAATGGTTCTGAAAAATACCACAATACTTTAATGTGGCTGGACATATTGTCAAAGCAGCGGCACAGCAAAAAACATGCTTTGTTCATTGTGAAAAACATGCCTATGTCGTTCCTGAACAGAAGTTCAGTGTCGCTTGCGGATGATTTTTAGACGAAATGTGCTATTGTAATGGACAAATCACCGATTTTGCGTATGAGTCAATAAACTATTTTCAATTTTCGGGAGAAAAGACTGATGAGTGACAACAAAGGCATAAACAGTACCTGTGGCGATGAAATCAAGGCTGTGCTTCTTCATCTTGGGCATAACATGTGGTGCGACTATCTTCCTGAGGACATGGATAACGCACTGCTTGCCAATGGCGCTCCAGCAGGCAAAGGCGTGCCTGCCACTGTGTTGAGCAACAAGGATGACCTATGGAACCGCGCCATCGACCGCATGGTTGAACGCAAACTCAACATGCTGGTCATCGACATCGGCGAAGGACTCGTCCTCCCAAGCCATCCAGAACTAGCCATCGAAGGCAGTTGGACGCCTGAAAAGATGCAGGCTGAAATCAAACGTCTCAAGGCGCTTGGCATCGAGGCGATTCCCAAATTGAATTTCTCCACAACGCATAACGGATGGTTGAAGCACTACCGTCGCATGGTTTCAACGACCGAATACTACCGTGTCTGCGAAGATGTCATCCGAGACACAGGGGAAGTTTTCGGCACGCCGCGCTTCTTCCACATTGGTTATGACGAGGAGAGCGCCGAACATCAGTCGAACAGTGGCTACGTCAGGTTCATCTGCGTTAGAAAAGGCGAATTGTGGAAACATGATTTCCTGCATATCGTTGGCGCAGTCGAAAAGAATGGCATGCGTGCCTGGGCATGGAGCGACTATGGATGGGAGCATCCTGACTTCTATGAATGGGCACCGAAAAGCATCTTGATGAGCAACTGGTATTATGACGAATGCTACGAAGGATTTGAACTCTCGGAGAATAAGGGCCCCGACCACAAGCGTCTTAAGGCGTTCTATGATTTGGAGAAGGCTGGCTTCGAGCAGGTTCCGTGTGGAACGAACTGGTCTGGTTGGTCGCGTCGCAAAGTGAATGCGGGGGCGGATGACGTCATTGGGCGGCTTGTGGCAATGTGTCGGCGCGATTTGAATCCTGCTCTGCTGAAAGGATTCATGATGGCTCCGTGGGCATTCTGCGATACCGAAGAGCACTTGGCATTTATCAATCGAGGGACGGACTTGTTCGCAGAAGCATTGAAACAGCAATAAAATGATATTTTAATATTCGCATGGCCATTGACGGAAGTGACGATATATTACAGCAGTCTTTCCGATAAGCACGGCACAGCGTTCGCAGGAGTATTACGATGAGAACATTTTCCAGAGAAGAAATCGTATGTCATGAAACAAGTGACCGCAGCGGATATATTCCGCCGCGAGGCGAGGTCAGTATTCCATTTAAAGTCTCCAAGGCCAGCGGCCCTGTGACGTATCGTCTTCGTCTTCTAGGGGAACCAGATTATTTTTGGAAATGGCGCACGGAATGGGGTTCGCCATACGCCATCGCCATGTCCATTGATGATGTCCTTACAACGCGCGATACCTACCATGAGCAGTTCTCCCTTGAATTTCCCTGCCATGGGGATACGCATCCGCGCAATGCCTACATTAAACTCTTCCAGACAGATTTGAAGCCTGGGGCAAAAAGCGTTTTTTCCATTCCTGTGAAAGCGGAGAACTTCAAATGCAATGGCGAAGCAGGAGCACATTTGGAAATCTATTATGCGAAGAAAGGCCGTCATCCCAACGATGTTTTCGATGCCCCCGATAAAACCATAGACCTGCTTTTTCCAGACGGGACGCATGACTGGACTGTGCTGGAAAAGCAGTTCGTCCTCCCCAAAAACGCCGTGTGCATCATCATGCGGCTTGGCGTTAAAAATACCTTTGGGAAACTGCTCGTCGGCTCGCCGAGGCTGTGCTTTGATGGCGGGGAAAGCGTCATCCCCTCGCTTGCCAGGACGCAGGCGAGAAAAGCGCAGTTGAATTATCTTGGCGAAAACTTGTCGCGACGCGACTGGCTTGAATGCGCAGTCGAGGTTGACGGCAAGGAAATCTTCCGTGGTGAAAAATACACTGGCATCGTGCGTCGTCCTGAATATACCTTCGATGCGGGGAGCCTGAAGCCTGGCAAGCATGTGTTTACACTGAAACTTCTCAATGACTTTGAAAATGCCGTCGGGTTCATTGTTCAGGGACTTGAACTGCATACGCTTGGAAATCATGATTTTGAATTTATCGGTGCTCCAGAGACCGTTTCTCCGCGCAGCCAGTTTACGGCTGTTGTTCGCACGACGAAACCGAATGTGACTGTTTCATCGGGAAATGCCAGCGTGACATTCGGCGAGGCGGGGCTTCACGGCATCAAATTGAAAGCACCCGCGAAGGGAACCAAGACCTTTGAATTGTCCTGCAAAGGTTTTCGTGATAGTTTTGAAGTGACTGCTGTTCAGGCATCTGAGCCAGCGGTCTATCTAGGGACTGGCGATTCTGTGTATATTCCACAGACGACTGAGGACGTGGAGCGCTACATTGAATGGTATGTCGCGAATCATATTGGCAACTGCATCTGCTTCCGTCACTGCTACCGCTGGGATGGTGGGCGGAGTCTCAATGAGCCGATGTGGCGGAATACCGTCAGGATTCTCAATGAGATTGGCCTCCACTATACCGTCATGGTGGATGGTCGAGAAATTCCAGGCATGAATGCGAATCCGCCTGAACGCCTTGTCCAAGGACCTCTCTACATCGGTCGCCGTTCCCATGAAAACGACGGCTCGCTCTGCTATTGGTCGAATCAACTGTGGTTTGTGGAGCCATTCCCCGAACCATACGGCGACATCCTTTCCAGATCGGTCGATCCAGGCGGTATCCAGCCGCACATCCGCCCGAAGCGTTCAGGGGATAAGGCGTGGTGGTTCTTCAATCCAGAGCAATCGAAGAATGCCAAAGAGGCGGCTGACTACTTTGTCGCAAACCTGAAGGACGCAAAGGGGGATTCGACACGCCATTCAGGACCATCGGCACTGTTCCGCTATTTCTTCCAGGCTGGCTATGACTGCCTCCTGGCAGAACAGATGTATGGTCCAGAGGAAGTCATTCTGTCATCATTGCGTGGCGCTTCGCGAGCGTATGGCAAGGAGAATTTTGGCACGCATCTGGCGACCCAGTGGAGTTCAGGTCCGCTGGACACACCCAACCATGCCGCACGCTATTTCCTTTCCCTTGCAGTTAGTTACATGCATGGAGCAACCGACATCAATACGGAGGAAGGACTCTGGAGGATGGAGTCGGGCTATTCGGACTATGACCGTTTTAGCCACAACTGCGTGATTCACCAGAAGGCCCATGCGGAATTCAGAAAATTCATGGAGGCGAATCCTCGGACGGGGCGTTTGGTCACGCCGATGGCCTGCATACAGGGGCGTTACGATGGTTGGCGTTGCTTTGGCCGAGGCAATGTTTGGTGCAACGAGGGCGATGAATGGCGTTTCAGCGACGCAGAGGCATCCTTCGACCTCATCAAGTTGTTCTATCCGCGCAGCAAACTGGACTCAATCTATGAGAAGCAATGCACAGACGAACCGAAAGGATGGTATACGGGGACGCCGTATGGGTACATCGACCTCTTCCCGAGCGAAGGCGATTGGAATGCGTATTCAGCCCTGGCTTTCCTTGGATGGCATACGTATGAAAAGGGCGATGGGGAGAAGATGCTGGATTATGTCAAAAATGGTGGTTATCTGTTGTTGTGCCGCAGACATTTGAACATGGCGTTGACTCGCGACGGCACGTTGAGGTATCCTGTTGGGGACAAGGCGCTGGATGTCCTGCTTGGCGCTGGTTGGAAGACTGCGACTGGCGTGCGGATGACATCCGTCGGCAAAGGAATGGTCTTCTATGTGGCGTCTGACGAATGGCCTGCGTCCAACGCGATTTCCGATGAATATGCGATTTGCCTGAAAAAACTGGCGGAACACATTGTGGCGGAGGAATTTGAACGCGGGTGGATAAAGTCGAATGAGGATGTCGAGTTTGCTTGCTACGAGCAAGGCGATGGCTCTAGAGTGTTCTACCTGCTGAATATTCGCTGGTGGGACCGCAAGACGTCCACGGTGACTTTCCAGCGTGGTGGAAGACGCGAGAAGATCCGTGTGCCTTTTGGTAAGATTGTTGTTTTTACCATGTCATAGTTAAAATCGTGTTTAAGAAATTAATCCAGGAGTAGAAAATGGAAAACGTCTCAGTTGATTTTGGCCGTTCCGCAGGGAAGATTCGCAAAAAACTGTACGGTTCGGGTCTTCATACATTTATTAATAATCGAAGTATCACCGACTTCGACGAGATTTTCAGGACGCTGCGTTTCCCTATCGTCCGCAACCATGACTGGGCGCTGAATGATTCCAATCAGCGTTTGATTGACATTCACCATATCTTCCCGTTGATGCATCTTGACCCCAACGATGAGCGCAACTACGTTTTCGCACCGTCCGATGAAGTCATACGGCTGTGCTACGAGGCTGGCTCTAAGGTATTCTATCGTCTTGGCACGAGCATTGAGCACACGAAGGACATCCATTTCAACACAATTCCACCGACGGATTTCCACAAATACGCAGAAGTCTGCGCAGCAGTTGTCCGCCACTACACGAAAGGCTGGAACAACGGTTTCAAATACGACATGCAGTATTGGGAAATCTGGAATGAACCCGATTGCGGCGGTGGGAAAATGTGGACGGGAACTCAGGAGGCATTCGCAGAGTTTTTCGCCATTGTGCTGAAGCGCTTGAAAGACGAGTTCCCCGAACTGAAGGTCGGTGGACCTGCGCATTGTTCGTTCCGCCCGCAATATATTCCGATGCTCAAAGCAGAGTGCGATAAACTTGGCGTTAAACCCGATTTCTACTCCTATCACATGTATGCCAATAACTTGCAAACATCAGAGTATCTTGCGACCGAACCTCGGAAGTTCTTGGATAGCATCGGATGGGATGGCGTTGAACTCGTCCTCAATGAATGGCATTTCATCCGTGCTTGGGCAGGCGTCCATTCAAATGTCACGGAGGAATCCTACAAAAGGTCGATGGAAGGGCGTGACGGTTTGCTGGGCATCAACTCCGCTGCATTCAACATCGCGACGTTCTGCCTCTGGCATGACACGCCACTGGATTCTGCCTACTACTACGGCTGCGGAAATGGCAACTGGGGGGTACAGCGGCCGAGTAAACGTTTCAACAAGAACTATTATTCACTGCTCATGATGCGCGACATGGTCTATGACTATCCGAACCGCGTTGCGGCGTGCGGCGGAAGCGAGAGCCAGCGGATGTTGGCAGGTGTGTCCGACGACGGACGCAAGGCCGCAGTCCTGGTGGCTGATTTCTGTGGCGACGCAATGGAGATACCAGTGGAAATCAAGGTCTTCGAGAAGCCGTCAAGCGTCAAGTGCATTGTGCTAGATGATGTCAGGGACAGCGAGCCATGCGACTGCGCCGTTGGCGAAGACGGCCTTTATCACCTCTGGAAATCAGAGCCAGGCTCAGCCGTGTTCATGATTCTTCTGGAAAAATAATGAAAAATGACGGAATCCGTTTGCGACTGTCTTTCATGTTGAAAAAGGCAATGTTGAGATTACATTAGGCATATGTAAATTGCAGATGATAATCTAGGATAAAGGCATGAAAGACAGTTATGATATTATTGTTGTCGGCGGTGGACTTGGAGGTCTGACCGCCGCCAATCGTTTGGCACGTCAGGGGCATTCCGTGCTTCTCGTGGAGCAGCACCACATCCTCGGCGGTCTGGCGACCTATTTCAAAAGGCGTTCCCACATTTTCGATGTGGCTCTCCACGGCTTTCCTGTCGGGATGAAAAAGAGCCTGCGCAAATACTGGGGAAAGGATTTTTCCGATCGCGTGGTTCAGGTCCGCTCCATCCGTTTCCAGAATCCGCAGTACAAACTAGAGAGCACGTTTGACACTACGGATTTCACGGCAAAATTGACGGGGCATTTTGGATTGCCAGAAACGGTTGTGAATGAGTTCTTCCATGCGTTGGGGGCGATGAATTATTACGACAACAATCCAGAGACAACGCGTGAATTCTTTCAGCGTTTTTTCCCTGGTCGGACAGACGTATGGCGTTTTCTCATGGAACCGATTACATACGCCAATGGTTCTGGGCTGGATGAACCTGCCATCAGTTATGGCATTGTTTTCGGCAATTTCATGAGCGAGGGCGTCTATACGTTTGAAGGTGGAACGGACCTCATGCTTGCCATGATGCGGGAGGAACTCCTCCGCAATGGCGTTGATATCGAGACATCAACGCACTGCGAGCGCGTTCTAGTTGACAGTGGCCGTGTGCGCGCGACCGTCCTCAACGGCAGGGAAATCGGCTGTCGTGCGGTTGTTTTCAATGGCAGTCTGCCAAGGCTCGTCAACGAAGTTGTCGGCAGAAGCCATTTCAGCGAGACCTATCTGACTGGGCTGGACAAAGTCCGCCTGAGCAGTAGCAGTTGCCAGGTGTATATCGGCATCAAGCCAGGGGAGAAACTTCCCTATATCGGTGACTTGCTGTTTACTTCCACTTGGCCAGAATACGATACCGATGCGCTTTTGAATCATGAGGTGTCGAGCCGAACCTATTCGGTCTATTATCCTGAGATTCGGCCTGGAACCTCGGCATACAGCATTGTCGCATCCATGAATGCCAGATATGAGGACTGGGCTTCGATGGCCGAGGCGGAATACAAGGCGGAAAAGGCACAGATGGTTGAAAATACCTTGGATGCGTTGACAGAATTTGTCCCAAACATCAGGAGAATTGCGGATTATACGGAGGCATCGACGCCTCGGACGTTTGAACGATATACGGGACATCTGCACGGCGCTACGTTTGGGACAAAGTTCGAGGGCCTGCGCTACAGCATGGATATCGGCAAGGAGGTCGGAGGACTTCACCATACGGGATCTGTCGGCATCATCATGTCTGGCTGGCTAGGCGCAGCGAACTATGGTGTCATCACCGCCAATGAAGTGGAGAAATACCTGCTGAATTCTTGACTACAATCAGTGTTCGTTTTTATCACAATTTTCGAGAAAACGGAGTTGCGTGCATGAATGAGGAAAACAAAGACCGCTATGTGAAATTGGGCAGTTTGCAGATGGATATGCTGTGGTGTCCGCCTGGTGAATTCATCATGGGATGTTCGGAAGACGAGGAGGGAGACTCGGAAGATGCTCAATTGCATTCTGTTACGCTATCAAAGGGGTTTTGGCTCGGGCGTTATCAGGTGACACAGGCGGAATATGATACGTTGGCGGCTGCAGCAGGGGTTCCGCCAGCACCGTCGAAGTTCGTCGGGGAACGCCGTCCCGTGGAGCGAGTGACCTGGGTGAATGCCGTCAAATGGTGTCAGGAATTGACGAAACGTGAAAGGGCAGAGCAAAGGCTTCCTGAAGGCTATGAATATCGTCTTCCGACAGAAGCGGAATGGGAGTATGCATGTCGCGCTGGCACGACGACTGCCCTTAACAACGGAAAGATATTGACATGCGGTGATGGAGAATGCGAGAATCTCAATGAGGTCGCATGGTATGACAAGAACAGCGGCAGTGAAACCCATGAGGTCGGTCAGAAATTGCCGAACCGTTGGGGATTCTATGACATGCACGGCAATGTAGAGGAATGGTGCTGGGACTGGTATGATGAGTATTCGCCCGAAGCAGTCGTGGACCCCAAGGGGCCAGACGTGGGGCGATATCGCGTTTGCCGAGGTGGAAATATGGGTGGCATGGCGATGGGATGCAGTTCCAGCGCACGCAAAGGCGGCAATACGACGAATCGTCGCTGCTATCGTGGATTCCGTCTGGCTTTGGGACCATCATTGGGTGTGACATTGGAGGAGGCGCTTGCGACTCCGAGGCAAAATCCGCGCATCATGGCTCCGTTGGAGAATCAGCCGAGCATGGAAGAGA
>JAGCTA010000404.1 GCA_017963875.1 Victivallales bacterium
ACGGCGATACCGCCATTCAATTTACCTCCTTTTTCCTTGACGTCCAATTGAACGGCATCGACGCACTCCGGCGACGACGCTCATAACATAGCATCTACTTATATTTGACCCCTTTGGGGTCTTAGCAGAGTCGCCGTGACATGAGTAATTACCGACTCTCTTGAGGAATAGAGTCTTCTTGTAATTCGAGACCGTGATCACAGAAGTCACATAAAATGATTTTTGTTATTTGAAATTGTCATTATATATGATAGATTAGTTTTCAGTCAGGAGAAACATGATGAGCGAAACAGCCACAACCATCATAAAAATCAGGCAGATATATCCTGGATTAAAGGGAAACAATCGTCGGATTGCGGACCAGGTGCTGAATTCGCCTGAATTACTGATGTCCAAAAAGGTCAGTGACATCGCTGATGCCTGTGCTTGTGATACAGCGCAAGTGGTTCGTTTCTGCCAGCATCTTGGCTTCAAGGGATTCGCTGAACTGAAGGCCAGGCTGGCTCAGGAACTCATTCCCCTTCATTCGGAAAAGCATTATGAGCAGTTGAATTGCGGTGATGTCTTTGAGCAACTCCGTAATGACTACTGTCGGAATATCACACAGGCCATGAATGATACGGTGATGCATCTTGACAAGACTTCGCTTCTGAAAGCGGTCAAGAAAATCCATGATGCAGACCAGATAGTCATTTGCGGTGTCGGTGCCTCCAATCTGACTGCACAGGATCTTCATGGTAAACTGCTTCGCATGGGATTCCGCTCTTCCTGTTTTTCCGATCAGGAAATGCAGAAGATAAACTGCGAATTGGTTGGAAAAAAAGATTTGCTGATTGTTTTTTCATTCAGTGGCAACAGCGATGTGATGATTCAATGCATGAGAACGGTGAAATCAAACGGTGGTACGGTTCTTCTTGTTACCAACTATCTGGAGTCCAAAGCCGCCAGACTGGCTGATCTTATGTTGCATACGGTGGCTGAAGAAGAAAAACTCCGAATCGGTGCCATGGCATCGCGGCTTACGCAGTTGGCGGTGATAGACGTGATGGTTTCTTTCCTGGCTCTGAAATATCCAGATGATGTCAACAGCAATATTCTGAAAACCTATCATGCCATACGGCAGAAGTAAAAAAGAGGAGACGTGTTGTAAATGAGTTTCATGTTCAAGCCCTATCCCTTTGTCGATCCAGTGGCGGTCAATCATATTCAACTGCCTCCTGTGTTGCGTTCCGCACCTGTGGCGGGAAATGGCGCCGTTGCCGCAAGACTGCTTGCCAAACAGCCTCGCATTATTTTGCTGGACGGCTATGTGGGGGCGGATTTCTCCAGTCTTATCAGGAACATCTGCGAATTGCTTCCAAGGAAGAGAATTGAACTGCTGAAGATATCCGATGCCTACCGTTCCTCCGATGAACTGGAGAATTTTCTGACAGATTTTCTGCCTGAAGATCGCGTTTCCGATCCGATTCTGCTCTTTGGGAAAAGCCATCCAGTTACCATAGAATCTCTGATTGACCAGCAAAAACTGAAAAGTCTCTCTCAAAAACTGAAGGCTTTGCGTGAGGAGGCCGATTTGGTGATTTTGTATGGTCAGGGCGCGGTACAATCTCCGCTGGCTGAACTGGCCGATCTATCCGCGTTCCTAGATGTGACGCCGATGAATGCGGTGCTTCGAGTCAATGCACGCCGTTGCGGCGCCCTTGGCGATTCAAAGGAACGCACCCTGCGTTATCTTTGGAGGAGACTATATTATTTCGATTATGAAATCATGATGCTCCACCGCAAGGATTTGATTGATAATAATCGGATTGACTACTATATCGACAGCAATCTGGATGAGAATCTGAAACTCATCGGGTTGAATGAGTTGAAGGAATTGTTCGAAATACAGTTGAAATCTCCCTTCCGTTGCACGCCAGTTTATCTGGAAGGCGTCTGGGGCGGTTTTTTTGTCAAGCAACTCCGCCATCTGCCTGAAGACATGCGCAACTGTGCGTGGGTTTTCGATATGATTCCCAATGAAGTCAGTTTGCAGATCAAGGTCGGGCCGACGACGTTCAATTTCGCGTTCTCAACCTTCTTCAAGACAGTCGGGCAGAAATTGATGGGCGAGGAAAGCGTCAAGCGCTTCGGCTATATTTTCCCAATTCGATTCAACTATGACGATACGTACGGCGGTAGCGGCAACATGTCGATTCAGGTTCATCCGCCGCAAGCCTACAACCAGGAGCATTTCGGCGAACCATTCCAGCAGGACGAAAGTTACTATTGCGTGAAAACGGCTGGTAGCCGCACGTATCAGGGGCTTCAGGACGATTGCGATGTCAACGAGTTCTTCCAGTGCATCGACAAGGCTGAAAAAGAGCATATTCCCTTTGATCATGACAAGTATGTGAACAGTTTTCCATCTGAACAAGGAGACCAGTTCCTCCTTCCAGGCGGGACCATTCATGCGTCTGGTCGCAATCAGGTCATTCTTGAAATCGGTTCTTATACCATTGGAAGTTACACGTTCAAACTCTATGATTATCTTCGAATGGATCTGGACGGAAAGCCCCGCCCGATTCATTCAAACCACGGTAAAAATGTTCTTGTGACGGATCGAAGACGTTCAAAAATAGACGGGTGGCTGCGCCCCAAACCTAGGACCGTCCGCGAAGGGGACGGCTGGAAAGAGGAAATCGTAGGGGAATGCGACCTGATCTATTTCAGTCTGCGCCGTCTGAGTTTTGAACACAGTGTTTCTGATTGCACTGATGGCAAATTTCATGTCCTGACTTTAGTGGAAGGCGACGAGGTTCTGGTTTATTCCAAGGTCGATCCGACCTGTTGTTTCCATCAGAAATTCATGGATATCGTGGTGATTCCCGCCTCCATGGGCGAGTATGGGATAATTAATCTGGGGACAAATCCATGCAAAGTTCACAAGACACTGCTGAAATGATTCTTACATTGGATATAGGCGGGACTTTTATCAAGTCCGCCGTTTTCAAAAACGGTGAACTTCTTCAAAGGCTACCGCAGATTCCCAGTTGTTCCAAAGGAAGTCGCGAGGAAATTGCCGCTGCGATTTTGAAGGCCATCCGTCAGGCAGGCAAAGTTAGCCGCATTGCCGTTTCCATTCCAGGGCCATTCGACTATAAGAATGGCATTTTCCTTGCGGAACACAAGTTTGCTGCTGTCAAGGATTGCGCTTTTTCGGAATTTACCGATGGAATTCCAGCCAGTTTCATCCATGATGCCAATGCGTTTCTGCTTGGTGAACTTCTGCATGGCGCGGGGCGGGGATTTCTGCGTGTCGGCGGAATTACACTCGGTACGGGGCTGGGCGCGGCTTTTTCCATTGGTGGCGATTTGCAACTCAATTCTATGGGGTCGCCTTCCGAGAACGTCTCGCTATGGAAACAACCATATCGGGATGGAATTGCGGAGGATTATGTGTCGGCCCGTGCCCTGCTGAAAAACTTCCCAGGCATGGATGCCAAAGAACTTGAAGTCATGGCCGCCAATGGCGATATTCAAGCGAAGCACGCCTGGGAGGAATTCAGCGCACATCTGCATCAACTGCTGCGCGAATGGAAGGCTCGTCTGACACCCGATGTTATCATTCTGGGCGGACAACTTCGCAAGGGGCTTTTTCTTGGCGAGCCCATTCCTGCAGACTTGAATCTGCGTTTTTCCGAACTCGGCGAAGATGCAGCCTTATGGGGTGCCTATGAGGCCGCCTGCGGTGCTGTTCTTCCTGACGAACCTTCAGAGTCGCAAATCCGTCGGGCGATTGTCTCCATTGGCGCTCCTGGCCTGTATCAGCAGTTTCTTAAGCGAGCGGAGCAAGGAGAATCATTGAAGATTGGTGTGTTGGGCGGTTCCATTACCGCTGGTGCCTCTTGCTCCGTTCCAGAGAAACGCTATCACGGTGTGCTACTGGACTATCTGAAAAAACGTTATCCTAACAGCCTTTTTTCGCTGGTTAACTGTGGTATTGGAGCCACCGATTCCGTTTATGGCGCTTTTCGGGCAGAACGCGATTTGCTGGTCCACAAACCCGATTTGGTAATTCTGGAATTCGCAGTCAATGATAGGGATGATTCGTTATGGGCTGCCAGTTACGAGGGTGTTATCAGGCAGATTCTAGCCATGGGCTGCCCGCTGATTCTGCTTTTTATGACTCATAATCATCAGCGCAACTGCCAGCGTTTTCAGGAAGTCATCGGTCGCCATTATAGTCTTGCCATGGTTAGTTTTCATGACGCCATCATGCCCGAATTGATGAACGGCTCGCTCCGTTGGGATGATTTGAGTCCAGATTCTGTTCATCCCAATCCTGCGGCTCACTCTTTCGCAGGAAAACTCATCTGCGCATTGTTGAATCAGATTTCCGCTCTGCCTTCAGGCCCGCTCATGGTGATGCCTCAGAAACTGATTTCAGATGAATTTCAGCAGACTTTTCTGTTGGAAAAGGATACATTCTGTCCAGAGGAAAACAACAATTGGAAGAAAATCGCTGATGACGATCCACGAGGCAATCGGTTCGCCAAACGTTGGTTTGCCTCCATCCCAGGCAGCCAAATGCGTTTTTCCTTTGAAGGCATTTCACTTTGGGTTTCATATTTGGGGATTGAAGGCCCTGTCGGAAGAATTTCAGTACAGGTCGATAATGCCGCACCAGTTATGATTGACAGTTATTTCCCACATGACTGGCAAGGCCCAAAACAGTTTTGGATACCTGTGGTTTCCAGTCTGCCGCAAGGCAAGCACCAGGCTGTCATCACTTTACTTGACGATCATCATCCAGAAGGCGGAACGGAATTCTATTTCTGTGCCGCCGCAGGAACTGGAGTCAAAAAATGAAACAGCATGAGAAAAAGGATTTGTTGTTTTTCTTCAGCGATGTACAGTGTATTTCCGCAGCAGGTGTCATTCCGACTTTGGCAGTCCTAGCCGAAAAGCAGGGTGTTGATTTTGAGACTTATATCTGCACCAGGCCATTAAGTTGGGGCGGAAAAATGCTTCCTTTTACGGGACACATGCATGGAGAATCCTTTTGCTACTTGGCCAATTTCTACAGAAAGATACTGTTTGTTTCCCTGACCGATTTCTCTAGTTTTCAGTTCCGCCGCGAGATCCTGGCGTGGGGCGGAGAAATCGTGTCCTGCCGCAAAGAGTCGGAACTGGCAGAGTTTTATTCAGAGGTTTTCGCCTATTTCAAAACTCCGTTTCCGGAATGTGTGGGAATCCTCCCTGATGCACCTGAAGTCACCACACAGATCGTGGAAGGACAAAGTTTCTTGACGCCGTATTTCTATTATGATCTCTATTCAAACGGCGAACTCGGTGTTACGCGCAGTCAGTTTGAAAAATGCGCATCGGTTCTGGCCGCCAATGGAGTGCGGTCTGCCCATACTTATTGCTGTTCCGTGAAGGATTCCCCGATTCCGATGGAAGAAGTTTATCCGGATATCCCAGAGGCGGACTATGGATCCGTTACAAAACAAATCGCCGAAAAGTATTGGAGGAAAGCATCCGGATTGGTATTTGCCGATGGCAACACCATCTTGCGCTGGATGTGTCTTTTCCTGCGTGAAAACCGAATCCCACTCTATGACCCGTTTACATGGAAGGAATTTGTCCCTGTGGTTTCGGAATATGCGAAAAAGATGCACAATCCGCTGATTCTCGGCTGCCAGAATGTCTATCCCCATAATACCGACAATGTGATGTCGGAATTTGCGCGCGGCAATGTTTTCTTCGATTTGATCGGCGTGGATCCGCGTCATGCCTTTTCCATACAGAAAAAGCATCCTCTGCCGCAGGACTGGCTGACCGAAATCCATGCACCATGGGAAGAAGAGTTTTCAGATGAATTCCTGAAACAGAGAATCACAGAAAAAGCCCTGCCTGTATGTTTTCTGTTTTATGCGGCGGATCTGGGACATCTGCCGACTTTGCCGCGCATACTTGATTTGATGGGGCAGGAAGGATACAGGGCTGGTCTAGCCTTCCCTGCGACCTGGTATGATTATGCTCCGGAAATACTGGAACAACTGTATGTTCCGTTGGATCAGGGCGGCGTATTTCCGCAGGTTGAACCGATGATCTCCAGCGGCGGCAGTGTGGTCGCGTGCGAAGCGGAGGGGATGATCGAACCTGAAATGCTGACTTCTCTGCTGACCAATGCTCGCAGGAAAATTGCCGATCTGTTGGGTGAACATCTTGTGCCCCGCGGTTATTATCCGTGGCAGGATGCCAGTCCGTTCTATAAGCGTAATACTGGTACTCCGCAATTCGATGCAGTTGCCAAAGCAGGGTTCGAATATTATATCACCTACAAGGATAGCAACACGCCAGGCAAAGTGATTTATGAAGCCAACGGTATGACAGTTTTCAATCAACAGGTTCCTCAGTGGTTCCCTGGTGCGGGAGAGGCTTCTGAGGTCATTCGAGAATTTGAAAGAGGTCAGCGTTTTGAAACTGATTGGCTCATTCTGCCTTTTGACATGCCTTTTTTCGGTTTGAGTCCTGTCTATTTGAACGGAAAAGCCCTTCATGCACGTTTTGCAAACTCCATTATGGGGATGCAGACATTGGCACAAGCGATGAAACTAGTCAGTGACGGCGGCGAATCAGGGAAACTTTTCATGCTGAAACCGCATGAACTTTATCGGTATATCAAATTAAAACAAAAAAGCGGGGAAAACTGAAAAAACGGCTTCATTCATGGGAAATCTGCCTTTTAACTAAAAAAACTGCACAAGGAGTACAAACAATGACTGATTTCACACTTGGTTCGATGTATTGGATCAATCCGAAGTATTCGCTGGACGATTTCCGCGCAGACATGCGGAGGATCCGTGAGAATAAAATCACGTTATTGCGGATTTTCATCCAGTGGGAATATGTCGAAGTCGAAAGAAACAAGTTCGATTTTTCATTTTTCGACACGTTTTTCCGTGCGGCGGAAGAGGAAGGAATCGGGGTGATGCCCACATTGCTTTTCTATCTGCCATTTCACCGTCTGGTCGAACAGAAGGAAAACGGACGGGCTGACACAGGGCGACGCTATCCATGCCTTGATCGTCCAGAGATTCGCGAGGGGCTGGAACGTTTCTTTACAGAAACTGTGCGCCATTTCAAGGATTCACCCTCGCTGAAAATGTGGAGTCTATGGAACGAACCCACTGATGGAATTTGCAAATGCCCTGATTCACTGGAGAAATTCGCCTTCTGGCTTAAAAGGAAATATCCTACGCTGGATGAACTGAAAGAGAACTGGGCTGGCGAATATTCCATCTTCAATCCTATCATTCCTCGTTCCATGGATGAATTGAATGCCGCCTGGCTTGGAAATGTCTTGGACTTGCCGCTTAGGGGACGTGATACCGCCATGCGGCTTGACTGGTTTGATTTTCAACTGGAAAACTCTGCGGAGCATCTGGCGTTTTTGGCAGGGCTGGTTCGCAAATATGACAAGGTCCATCCGCTGCATTCCAATCCTGCCTGCACTGCTACAAACCCTGTTGGCGGGAGTGGCACATCTCCGTGGAAACTGGCAAAAGTGCAGGAGAGCACTGGCGGTTCCATTCATCCTCACGGCTTTTTTCCAGGGCTTGAAAATGATCGGTCGAAATATCCTCGCGCCATGCTGTCGGTCATTGACCTGGTTCGTTCATGGGTCGCTGGAGGCGAAGGCTGGATTGGTGAATATCAGGGCGGTTCCACATTTGAGAAGCCTTGTGCCTATACGCCACGGGGAACTGATATTTCAGCCACGCTGTACCATGCGCTGGCACGTGGACTGCGTGGCCTCATCTTCTGGGAATGGCAGTCTTGGCGTTCAGGCATGTTCGAGCCTGGTGAATTCAGCCTTCGAAATCCGACAGACTGCGGCCCGACCGAGCGTTCAAATGCGGCGGCACAGTTCGGTGCGTTTCTAGAGAAATACAAGCCGAATCTGGCAAAACTCCAGCCGCCGCAACCGAAAATCGCTATTCTTCATTCCATGGACCAGTTCGGGGCAGACGCATTGCTGTATTCTCCAAATATCCCAGTCAATCGCCATTTCCAGGCTGCTTTCGCCTGCCAACAGACTTTGGCAAAGGGTGGTATTCCCGTTGATTTCATCACGGAGTCCCAATTGTCGGAAGGTGTCCTGAAGCAATATCGGATTCTGATTCTTCCGCAAGTTCGCATGATTGCCCCGTCCACGGCTGCTGCCATCGAGGAGTTCGTCCGAGGCGGAGGTGCGATATGGGCGGATGGACGCTGCGGTTTCCTTGATAAACACATGTTCCTGCGCCACACCGTGCCTGGAAATGGTCTGGATCGTGTTTTCGGCTGTCGCGAGATTGACGAAGTCGCACCTCGTGAGAATGACTTGCTGATTCTCAAGGATGGTTCCACTGTGAAGCCGCATCGTGAAATACAGCGGCTGAAGGTGGCAGAGTCCGCCGAAATCCTTGCGGAATGCAATGGCTATCCTGCGGCTGTGCGCAATCGTTATGGAAAAGGAAATGCGGAACTTTGGGGAACGTATCTTTCCGCCAATCCCGAAACGGATTTTTCCGCAATTCTGCTCGGTTTTGCCAAGGCTAACGGTGTCATGCCTGATATTAGGCTCAATTATGGCAAGGACGTAATTGTTTCCATGCTTCGTGGAGAAAACAATCTCCTTGCTGTATTCACATCGCTTGTAGAGCGTGAACAGTCGGTGACAGCGGAACTTCCCATCCAGAATGGCAGAATCCTCAATGGCGCATCGGCTGTTTTAGCAGGAAATACCGTCGAATTTACTCTCAGCCCAGATGAAACGCTTCCGTTGTTGATCCAAACGGAATAATCTCGTCTGCTTGTCTTCTGTGGAAGGTCAGCCCATGATGGCGATGCATAGTTTGTGCTCTTGCTGTCAGCCTGTAATTTCCTAACTGTCTTCAGTGGAAGGTCGGGGGGGGAGGTTTGTCTGAAGGCTGTCAAACGACATATCATGGCGTGAACGTGCCCTATCGGGCTCTATTTCCAAATCACGGGGTGCATTGCGGAGCGTGAATGGTTGTTTTCGCCAACGGGGAAGAGTGAACGACGCTTGTTGGTGGCGGGATTGAATGTGCAGAAATTAATCGCAGGGGCCGATGTGAAACCAAACTGGGCCAGCGGAAGAGCAATCTCGATAATCCAGCCGTCAGGCGTGCGGGATGTTGCGGAGGTGAATTGTTTGGCATTCCACTGGCCGTCACGGATGCGACCATCATACAGTGCGTTATCGGCGTTGACGACAAATTGGTAATAGGTCTGATGTCCGACGGATGACAGGAAAATCTCAATGCAATCGTCCTCCCATGACTCGCCGTCGCGTTTGCTGTTCATGGCGGTGATTGAAGATGCCTTGATTTGAGCGGCGATGAAAAGCGTGTCATGTGCCGAATTGACCGCCAGATGCAGGTTTGCACCATCGGTTCTAGGCAATCCATTGCGGTTGTTCAGACGGAGCACGGAGGCCGCCTGCCATTCGGCGTCATCCATTTTTCCGTCGATGACGATGTTATCCACGACTTCGGCGGTAATCGTTTCCGTCTTGCTTGTCTCCAGTTCGACAAAATCAACCTCTTTCATATCATTGACATTTGACGGCGAGACCGAAATCTCCAGAAGTCGTTCGGTATATGGTTCGATGTTGATGTTCAGTTTCTTCAGTTCATCAACCTTCCATTGACGTGCGCCAGCAGGAGAAAGAAGCAACACTTTCTCAAGTGGGAAAAAGACTGTATAATCATTTCCTGGCAAGTCCGCATGGGGGGTAAGCATCACCGCCAGCGATGTGTCTGAGGGATTGTTCAACAAAAGGCGCGTTAGAGTGCCGTTTGTACCGCCAGACCGCAAATTGACCGCCCTTGGCGAGACAAGTGGCGTGTCAATCAGTTTGCCGCAGTATGGAAGTTTAATACGGTCGATTTTGGCGGCGAAGTCAAACAGGCTTGGCTTGCCAGCGACATCGCGAAGCATATCATCCAGCATCGATGCTTCTTTGACGACGGGGCTGGGAGTCAGTCCAGGCCCGAGCACGATTTCACGGAACGTATTGATTTCTGCAACTGTGATGCCAGCGCGAAGCAGATAGCGTTCCGCCTTCCAGGATAGCGGCTCGTCCTTTGTCCCGAAATGCGCCATGCCATTGTCAAGACTGTCGAAGTATTTGTGAATGCGCGCGGTATAGAAGGATGTGAACGTGTAGTCTTTCATGATTTCCTCACGATCGACGCCGAGGGTCGCGAGGAGCAGGTAGGCGAGGGAGCCTGTGCGGTCTGCGCCTCCAATGCAATGGAAGTCAATCGGATAGTTGCGTTTGTCGCAGAACACCCTGAACAGTTTCGCATAGTTTTCCATGCCGCCCTGCGAGTAGATGTCGGCGTATGCGCGTGATGAAATATTGATGAAATTGACGTCGGGGCCGATGGGCGATTCCGTCATGGAAGCGGTTTCTCGTGCGGAGCGCAAGTCCAAATCGGTGCGGATTTTCATGACGTCGCGGAGGATGCGCCTGCCTTCTTCATTGAACTGCGGCTTGCCAGGCGTCTTGCCGCCGTCAGGAGAATTGAAATTGATTCCAGCACTTCTGAAAATGAGATTCTGCGGAATCATGCGCCCATCAAGGCCGCGACGACCGCCAAGGTCGCGGACGTTGTGCATGTTTGGGACAAACATGACACGTGGCGTCTGAGGATCGACTGTGAACGAGTTGACTGGTGTGGACAGTACCCGCCCGTCCGAATAGCACACTTCAGCCTTCCAATAGTAGGTCTTGCCGATTTCAAGGTTGTAAACTATTTGCTGCGAATGGCCTGGCGTGTATATGATTGGATTCTTCAAGTTGTGGGACTCGGAGAGTGTCACGCGATAGGAGGTGTTTTTGCGGTCGCCTTTGAATGTCCAGTCCAATATGACGCCCTGCGGTTGTGAATGCACCGTGGCGGCGAAATCGGAGGCCAGTGACGTCTTTGACAGCAGTTCGCGCGCCTTGTCCTCTGGAAGTTCCACGTACATGCGCTGGGCTGGTTTCATGTTTGACACAATGCCGCCGTTCTTAGGTGACACGATTGCGAGTGAGTCGGCAAATAGTCCAGTGCCAAAAGAAAGCAAGGAAACAAACAGGAAGCAGAGAGAATGTGTGTTTTTCATGATGGCCTTTAAGGCTTATATGGATTATTCAACAATGATTTTGGCTGGGTTCAGGATGTTTTTCGGGTCAAAGGCGTGCTTGATGGCTGCCATGAGGGCGAGATTGGCGTGCGGAAGCGAATCGGCAAGATAGGGTTTCTTGGCAAAGCCGATGCCATGTTCGCCAGAAACCTGGCCGCCAAGTTCGTGGGCCTTGCCATAAAGTTCTTGGAAGACAGTCTCCAGACGCGTATGCCATTCGGCTTCAGGAAGGTCGTCGCGTAGAATGTAGATGTGCAGATTGCCATCGCCCGCATGGCCGAAAGAACGGATGCGAATGTGGTGCTTATCTTGAAGAGCGTGTGCGAAAAGGATGAATTCCGCGACATGTCGGCGTGGGACGACGACGTCGCATTCGTCCATCTCCGTGGTGGACGCCTTGATTGCTTCGAGGAAGGCACCGCGCGCAGACCAGATGGACTCGTTGCGCTCCTGCGTATTGGAAAGCAGCACGTCGAGTGCGCCTGCCTCAAGGCAGATGTTCGCGGCGGATGTGTAGGCGAACTCCAATTCATCGCGGCTTGCTGCGTCGAATGTAAGCAGCAGATAGGCGTCGGCACTGTTGTCAGGGAACTTGCGCCCAAGAAATTCCTCGGATGCGAGGATGACCTCGCGTTCCATGAATTCGACGGCGGTCGGTACGGAACTTGCGCGGAGGACCAGCGGCACAGTCTGGATGGCGGCGGGCAGCGTCGGGAAGGGGACGAGCAGGCTGATTTTGAATTTCGGCAGCGGCAGCAGCCGCAGGATGGCCTTGGTGACGACCGCTAGCGTCCCTTCGGAGCCGACGACGAGGTCTTTCAGACTGTAGCCTGAACTGTTCTTGACGACTTTTCCTCCGAGTTCCGTGACCTCGCCGTTGGGCAGGACGACTTCAAGCCCACGCACATAGTCGCGCGTGACGCCGTATTTGACGGCACGCATGCCGCCAGCGTTTGTACTGATGTTCCCGCCGATAGTGGCGCTTTTCTCGCCTGGGTCGGGCGGATAGAGGAAGCCGCGTTCCTCAACATATTTAACAACCTCCATCAGCAGTACGCCAGGCTCCAAGGTGAGCGTCAGGTTGTCTTCATCAAGTTCGATGATACGGTTCATGCCGCTGAGGTCAAGAAGGATGCCGCCATACAGCGGCACTGCACCGCCGACAAGGCCCGTGCCCTGACCGCGCGGCGTGACGGGGATGGTGTGCTCGTAGGCATACTTCATGACGGCGGCGACTTCCTGTGTGGAAGCCGCTTTGACGAGCACGTCGGGGCGGCGGCGGATGCCTGAAAGTTCGTCGTGGC
>JAGCTA010000405.1 GCA_017963875.1 Victivallales bacterium
ACTGTTAAAAAAAGACTTATTATCGTCAGTATTTATAAATCGACATCCTGCGGCATGTGCTGTGCGGAACAACCTGCGTCAACCACAAGCCGTTCTCCGCAGATGTTCTTGGAAGCATCGGAAGCCAGAAAAGCAACGGCCTGGGCGATATCCTCGGCTGTCGCTTCATGACGCAGTGGGCAGTTGTCACGGCGTCTTTTGCGGGTGGTTTCGTCCAGGCGGTCCCAACGGTCGGTATAAATGTAACCTGGAGCGACTTCGTTGACGCGGATGCCCTTTGGGCCGAGGTCAACGGCCATCGAGCGTGTCAATGCATCAATGCCGCCTTTGCTTGCAACATACGCCGTGCGGTTGCGGATGGCGCGCATGGAGACATTTGAGCCAAGATTCACGATGACGCCGCGACTTTCCTGCTCCAACATCATTTTCACTGCATGTTGGGAGACATTGAACATTCCCCCGAGGTTGGTGGTGATGACTTTCATGAAGAATTCCCATGTCATTTCTTCAAAAGGTGCGCCGATGCCCTGGTTGCAGGCGTTGTTGACTAGGATATCCAGCCGTCCTGCACGCTCGCGGATAAGTTGGAAAAGGCGTTCCACGTCCTCAGGATTGCTAATGTCCGCAGGTGCCTCGATGAAATTGTCCAGGCCCATCGCACGCAGTTCTGCCGCGCCTTTGGCCGTAGATTCAGGCGACGAACTACAGACAAAAACCATCGCTCCTTCCCGAAGGAAGAGGGCGGCGATACCAACGCCAGTGTTTCGGCTGGTGCCAGTGACAAGGACGACTTTGTTTTCAAAACGCTTCATTTCTGTTTTTCCTTTTCGCTGAATGTGATGCTGTAGTATGGGGTTGCGTCTGCTGGGCGAATGCTTGTCAGGTCGCCTCGGTAGTGCCTGAGGGATGTTTCAATATAGGGATGCTTGAGAAGTTCAGCCTCGTTCAGTTCGATGCCAAGGCCTGGACGCTCGGGAATCTTCATGCACCCATCGACCAGTTCAAGCCGTTCATCGCATAAATCGGCCCTGTAGGACACGTCGGTCATCATCATCTCAAGGACGATGAAATTCGGAACGCACGCGGCCAATTGAAGCGTGGCTGCGTTGGCGACTGGGCCAGACGGGTTGTGGGGGCAGAAGCCAATATGCCGTGCTTCGGCCTCGCCTGCCAGAAGACGCATTTCCATGATTCCGCCAGCGTGCGAGACATCTGGCTGAATGTAGTCCGTGCAGTTCAAATCAAAGAACTGGCGGTATTCATAGCGGTTGTAAAGACGTTCCCCTGCGGCCAATGACACGCGGATGCGTTCCTTGACTTCCCTAAGGCCGTTTTTGTCATCGGGGGGGATTGGCTCTTCAAACCAGTAGATGTCAAAGTCCTCCAGTGCCTTGCCAATTTTCACTGCCGTTGGAATGTCAAAGCGACCATGCCCTTCAATGAGTATCTGAACATCTTTTCCAACGGTTTCGGAAACCTTTTTGACGCATTCAAAGGCTGTTTCCATGTCGTGCTTTGAAATTTGCTGCCATGCTTTTCCGAATGGGTCCCATTTGCAACCCCAAAAGCGGTTCCGTCTAACTTCAAGTGCTTTCTCGGCAAATTCATCAGGCGTTTTGGCGGGGGAAAACCAACCGTTTACATAAATTGGAACAGCATCGCGGACTTTCCCGCCAAGCAATTCATAGACGGGAACGCCGAGCGTTTTTCCCTTGATGTCCCATAATGCCATCTCGACACCCGCTAGTGCGGACATGAGCACGGGTCCGCCACGCCAGTAGGCATCGCGATAGCAGTCATGACGAAATGCCTCGATTCGGCTTGGATCACTGCCGATGAGATAGCGTTCCAAGTCATGGATTGCGGCGACGACGGTGTTTTCCTTGTATTCCAGCGTTGATTCGCCCCATCCGTGGAGTCCAGCATCCGTTTCCACTTTGATGAAAACGAAATTTGTCCGATAGGCATTGCAGACGAAGGTCTTGACAGCAGTGATTTTCATGTTTCAGTTTTTTGTTTTTTGCAGTATTCCATATTATAAAATTGTTTCCTTAATGTAATAGTTGCTTGGTGAACTGCAAACAAAGGCAAAGTGAACAAAAGAAAGTTTGTCTCGCGATGATTGGCGAGTTCGCGAGAGTGAGGATATATTCTTTTCTGAATTCTATGATAGTACTGAAGACATCACGTATGTTTTACAACAAGAGGAAGCCATGAACGCAACGTCTTTTTCCAAACGTCCCTATTATCCGTTTGCATTGGCGAACGGCAACGACACGGTTCTGTTGAATTATACGGGTGCAATGGTTTCAGGCGTTACTGGCCATACGCATAATGAACAGCATCAGGCGGGTGTCTGCGCATGGTACAAGGCGGAGCATCGGCGGAATTCATCTCGCCTCAAGCCGATTGTCTCTTTTGGATATCAAGTCGAAATCAATGGCGAAGTCCGCGAACCACTTGACTATGACCAAAGATTCGATGCATCGACAGCCACACTGACTACAAGAGTTACTTTCGCCTTGGGGACGGTGATTGACATTCAAGCGTTTCTATCGGATTCCAGCGTGCTAGTCATGGCTTTCTCCGTCATTTCATGCAATGCCTCCGACATCTTTTTGACTCCGATGATATACGTCCCAGGTGCCGTTCCCTGCGGGATGCTGCTTGAAGAAAACACTGTGCTGGAGGAAACGGCGGACGGGGTGGATTTTACATATAATATAGATGAAAACTGTGGCAGGGGAGTGTTGCGGACTGACAGAAAAGGATGGAGCCATAAACAATATAATAAAGGAACACGCCTCATCGGGATGCGCTATAGCAATATCTCGCCAGGCTGGAAGATGACAGCGTATGTCTCGTGTGCAGATGATCCACTTCTGCCATGCACGGATTTCACGGGATTCCGCGAGGCACATCTGAAGCGCTGGAGCGATTATTACGGGACGTCCTCCGTCAAACTTCCCGATGATGAACTCCAATACGCATACGAACTTTCCAGATATGTGGTGGCTAGCATGTTGCATCGCGGCGGGGCATTGCCTGTCGGACATCTCCCAAGTTTGTGGAATGGCGGGACATGTTGCCCCTACGATTCTGAAATGATGCAATTGGCACTCCTTCAGGGTAATAACTTGCAGGATGGACGGCATCATGTGGATTTCTATCTCGGCTATTTCGACGAAGGAGTTGAACTGGCAAAGGCCGTTGGACTGAAAGGATTTGCGTTCAGCAACTGGTCGGATGTTCTTGGAAATCACAAGAGCAGCGATATCAAGAGGGAACTGACGTACAGAAAGGCCCCGATGATAGGCCTGATGGGAATTGCTGCGGCCAATGCGGAGTTGTATTCAGGGAAAAAAGATCCGCAGTTGGAGAAACTGGCGGAGGCGTGCGCGGATTTCATCGAATGCTTTATTCGAGATGGGAACAAAATTGTTTCCTGCGTCGCGGGAAATGAATCTGATATTGAGGTGGAGCGTGATACATTCATGCTGATGGTTATCATCCGCTTGTTCGAAATGACGGAAATGCTTTTCAATGATAGCCGACACGGCGCGATTGCGCGGGAACTTCGTAAGGAACTGCTGCTGAACCGCCGTCAGGACGGAATAATCATGCCATTTGCCAATGCAACTTATACGGCGGGAATGACTACCCATGTCCAGTATTATCTTCCCGATTTGGTCAGTGAAGAGGATTTGGATAAATCGCTGTTCAATGTGGATAGTCCATCAAGGATGGATTTTGACCAGCCGTCGGAAGTGTATCGCCACTGGCCGTGGATCGATTGCCACTATGCGAGGGCGTATGCATTTGCAGGCAGTCCAGCCAAGGCATTCATGTATTTGACGCAC
The DNA here is from genome assembly GCA_017963875.1 of Victivallales bacterium. The sequence continues at coordinate 3,861 of JAGCTA010000405.1, forward strand.
TGGTTTGACTATGCCGCCGCAACAGGGGCTTCGCCTGAAAAAATACGGCTGGACGGTTTCCCAATCGGCTATTGGTATCCGACGCCATACGCGCTTTATCTTCAGGCCTTGTACGCGTCTTTTGCTCATATTGATGCACAAGGGCGGCTGAAGGTACTCTACGGATTTGATGGAACCTGGAAGGATTTGGAAGCCACCAGCCTGAGGCTTCCAGGCGGCTTGAATGTCTCTGTAAGCGTCCAAGGCGGGAAAATGGAAAGATTGGATATAATTGGCGGAAATGACACTCTGCAAGTGCTTGTCAATCCAATCTATCAATGAGAAACTAATGTGACAAGGGACAACAGGATTCAGCGTGATTATTTTATGTAGAAGACATTGACTAGACGCATTATTAGGTTTATTTTATTTTGATTTTTATTGAATATGGATTCAATCAGAGGAATATTTGAAGATGAAAAGCACAGTTCGGATGAGTCAGTTGATGGACCCTGTGGATGTACTTGTGATTGGAGGTTCCTGCGCAGGTGTGGCCGCCGCCGCACAGGCAGCCCGAAAAGGCGCAAAAACGGCACTCCTCGCGCCGCGTGCATTCCTTGGTGAGGATTTGTGCGACAACAACCGATTTGTGGAACTTCCGCTGTATGCGGACTCGAATGATCCACTTCTTGCTGCGATTAGCGCCGCGCCTGTCAAGAAGGCACCGCTACCGCCGACTATCGGTTTTACCTATACCGCTGACAAGAAGCCCAATCCCGCTCATCCAGACAATGCTAAAGTGCCGAGACTCAGCGACCATCGTATCAAGAACATTGAGACGGAAAGTGTCCAATTTGACGGAAAGGTCGTCATTACTCTGATCTTGAAGGGCGGTCCCCAGGCAATCGACAGCGTTGCGCTGATGATGTTCCAGCGTGGCTATTTCCTCGTTGAAAAAATGGTTGTCGAGGCAAAGGGGAAGGACGGTTCATGGAAACAGGTCGGAGCCGTGTCGAATGGGTACTTGGATTATGCTCATGGAAGCACGGCCATGGAACTTCGTGCCAAATGCGGCGGCGTGGTTGCATCTGCGCTGCGGGTGCATATAAAGAATCCGTTGGATGACGGCAGTATGCTTCTGTCTGAAATCTGCGTCATTACGCCTGAACTGGCTAAACAGGAAAAGGCGGTTGGGTGTAAGGAGGCCATTCCGTATCCAATGACAGTCAAGCGGACGCTGGATGCGGAACTGCTCGACAATGGCGTGAAATTCTTGTATGATGTCCGCCCGATAGATGTGCTGAAGACTGTTGACGGATGCCTTGGCGGCGTTGTGGTCGCCGACCGTTCAGGCGTGCAATATGTCCGAGCCAAGACCGTCATTGATGCAACGGAGAATGGCATTGTCGCTATGTTGGCAGGTGCGGAGTATCGTCCGCTGCCTGATTTGGACTGGCAGTTCAAACGGTATATCATCGGCGGCGCGGGACGTGTTCCTGAAGAGGGCACTGTGAGGAAATGGAATTATGGCCTGAATATTGTCGAGGAGGAATGCAACTTGCCTCCAGAGCATCCTGTCTGGGAATACACTTTCACTGTGAAACATCCCAAACTGGACCTCGCTTCCATCATGGACATGGAACAGAAGACGCGTGACATGACATGGGATGATGACATGGTGCTCCCAATGGGCAGTTTGTCTTGGACGGCTGGAAAAAGAATCGTCTGCAAGGCGGCCTGCGATGCAGTCACCGATGTTGAGAAATTGTCGTTGGATTGCCTGCGTCCAAAAGACACTGACAATCTGATGGTAATCGGCAGAAACGCCGATGTCTGCTATGAAATGAACGAGAAACTGCAACGTCCAGATGCCGCACTCAAACTTGGACGACTCGTTGGAGATGCTGCGGCTGCCTCGCGTGATCGCACTTTGGGAAAACTCCAGGACACCGCGAAAGGCGTGTCTTTGAAAGGCAGGCTTTCCACAATTTCCATGAACCATCGTTTCAGCAAAGAGGCGGAAGAGCACAACTTGAATACGCTGCCCGTGCTGGGAACGTATGACGTGGTTGTTGTTGGAGGCGGAACTGGCGGCGGCCCAGCGGCCATCGGCGCTGTCAGACAGGGCGCAAAGACACTGGTGGTCGAGTTCCTCAATGATTTTGGCGGGACATCTACCGTTGGAGCGATTGCTTCGTATTATTACGGCAATATCTGCGGGTTCACCTCTGAAATGGATGCAGGCATCAAGAAAAAGCCGTATGACCAGCACTCATGGCCGCAACAGGGCAAAAGCGAGTGGATGAGGCGGGAAATCAGAAAGGGCGGCGGCGAGATATGGACTGAAACCATCTGTTTTGGTGCCATTGTCAGCGGTTCCCGTGTCGTTGGTATCGCCGTTGCGACGCCATTCGGCCCAGGCGTTGTCTATGCGAAGACCGTGGTGGATTCGACAGGAAATGCGGATGTCGCGGCGGCGGCTGGCGCTGAATGCGCCGATCAGGATTCTGAACTTGGCGTGCAGGGCGTTGGGTTGTCTCCCGTCATTTTCGGCAGGGATTATGTCAATACGGATTATCTGTTCCATGACGACAGCGATGTGATCGATGCCTCGCGGGCATTTGTTCTGGCCCGCGAACGCTATCGCATGAATCCTGACATCATTCAGATTATCGGCACGCGCGAACGCCGCCGCATCATCGGCGACAACGTCATCATGCCGATGGATGTCTATAACCATCGCACATATTCCAATACCATCTGTGTGTCGTCCAGCAATTTCGATTCCCACGGATATACGTGTCACCCGATGTTTTTCGTGCTCGGGCCAGACCGTGAGCGTGCATTTGCGGATGTCCCGTTCGGCGCGATTCTTCCGCGAGGGATTGAAGGAATCGAGGTGACGGGGCTGGCAATCAGCGGTCATCGTGATACCATGCCGACCCTGCGGATGCAGCCCGACATCCAGAACCACGGCTATGCCGCAGGATGCGCCGCCGCCCAAGCGGCAAAGGAAGGCGTCGATGTCCGTTATATCGACATTAGAAAATTGCAGAAGCATCTGATCAAAATCGGCTGCCTGCCTAAACGTGTCTTGACGGACAAAGACAGTTATCCACTTCCCACAGAGGTTGTAGCAGATGCAGTGAAAAATCTCACGCTGGATTGGAAGCC
>JAGCTA010000406.1 GCA_017963875.1 Victivallales bacterium
CATGCGGCGCAAAGCCTCAATGCGCAGGTCCTTCAAGGCAATCGTCGTTTCTTCCAGCATTGTTTCTGACGGACTTTCAAGCGACTGGATATCCCATGTCGCCCGCAGAAGCCGTTTGGATTCTGCTATGAGGTCTGAGATGTCGATTTTCTGCTCCTTTTGAGATGATTCCCCATCTGCAGTAATATCTTCTGCATCAGGGATAATGGAGACATAGAACGCATCACTGCGTGTGACGTTTGGCTTGGGCAGTCTGTTATCAACGGCGATGAGCATGCAGGCGATAACATCGCCAGGCGTCAGTTTCATTGCCGAGATGTCCCACAGGAATGATGCATTGCACTCACGTGTCCCATGAGAATCTTTTGTAAGCAAATCACGGGAAGTCTGTTCCTTTCCGATAATGCGATAGACCAGGGCGAATTTGGTCAGGCCGAAATCGTCCGTGGCGTTGACGGAGAAACGGAGGGAATCTCGCGGTTTGAGTTTGGCATCCTCCGCAGGCTCCTGCTTTTCAATGACGGGAGGAAGATCGGGCGTGACCGTGATGATGAAATTGCCAACAGTATGAAGTCGCTGATGCATGTCAGTTATGACGACATCCCATGCCGTGGTCTTTTGCGGCACAAAGTCCAACGTGTACAGATTGCCTTTAGGCGTCATGGAAAGCAATTCATCTTCGGATTTCAAAGCGATGGCGGAACCGTTTTCAATGGCGACTTCGAGTTGCACCGAGTCGCCGCCGACAATGGTGACATCGCTGAATTCATTGAAACTCTGTGGTTGCAATCCCGTGTATGCCTGGGGAGATGTTTTCATACTAACGGATTTTACGGTGGGGATTGGATACGTTGTCAATTCCATCCAAGGCGTTTCAAGAAGGTCAGTGGTGATTTTATATTGGGTAGGGCCACTGATATCGTACAGGACGATTGAAGATTCGCCTGGTGAATCTTCAATCGGGTGCATTGGATATGTCTCGCAATCACCGCCAGAGGTTTGATAATGAATGGTCGCAGCGGTTGGGCCACGATGAACACCGACCTGCACACGGATGTCCGAGTGGATGAGAAAGGAATTTTCCTGTGGGGAAATGATGACGATGCCCGTGGAGACGCCTGTGATTTTCTCCTCCAGCCAGCAGAAGGCCTTCTGGCAGACGGGGGAGAATTCTCCAAGGAGGATGATGGAGAGGATGGCTGTCAGTAGCAAGGGCAGACTATGGCGATAGCGTTTTCGTTGAGATGATAGGATTTGTTTTTCATTATCATCAAAGACGCGGTTGGTACGTTGAACAAGGAGCCGCTCCACATCGTTTAGTTTGTCGGCAGGTTGCTGTTCCAGTTCGATGGTGCAGTTCAGCGCGTCTTTGAATTGCGGTTCGGAACATTCGATGTCTTTTGCAACATTGGCGGCCTTGCGTGGATGGCGGAAGTCAAGAAAAAGAAAAAAGAACATGGAAAGAGCGCTGACAGCAGTGGCAAGGATGGTCAATTGCCCCGTGGTACTTTCTCGCAGACATGCAATACAGTCAACTGCCTGAAGCAAAAGCAGGAAAACTGCGATGAGTAAAATATGGATGGCCACTAGGCGCAGACGTCTGCGAAGTGTCTGGACGTGGGCGATATGTGTCAGTTGTGAGAAAATCATCTGTCGTGCCAAATTGGTGAAAAGAAAACGTCTTTCAATAATATAGTCCAACAAGTGTAAAAATTGAAAAAGGTATTATATTTATATTTAGTTTTAAGCAGGATTTGGTATGTCTGGCTTTGGACAATGAATGAAAATGCCTTTGATGGGGGCAATGTTACAATGAAGTTATCGGAATTATTGTCATCAAGTCTGATAAAAATGGAAATGACATCCACGGACAAGAGGGGTGTCTTTGAGGAACTTGTCGAAATGTTGGAAAGCGAAGGGCTTATCAAGGACAGGGAAGAGGCCCTTGCGAGAATTGAAGAGCGGGAAGTGAAAATGTCCACGGGCATTTCCCATTGGCTGGCGATGCCCCATGGAAAGTTGAAAGGGTTGCCGCAGTTGGCGATTGCTGCCATGGGGATTTCCAAAAGAGGAATTGACTACGGCGCATTGGACTATGAACCAGTCCATATTGTCGTGCTTGTGTTTTCCGAAGACGGTCATCCGATGGAACACATCGAGACGCTGTCGGATATTTTAAGGATTTTTTCTTCAGACCGTTTTATCCGAATGGTTTGTGATGCACAGAGCGCCGATGAAGTTTTGCAACTTATCAAGAATGAAGAGAGTTCATTATGAGTTTGGATGATTTGTTAAATCGCCTTATTTCCGTGGAAGACGAGGCGGATTGAATAGTGGCGGCAGCGAATGATGAGGCTCGTAACATTTTGACGGATGCTCGAAAAAAAGCATCAGAGGCAGAGTCATCGGGACATGAGGTGGATGCCAAGGACGCCGAAGACATTATCGCAAACGCAGTTTCCAAGGCGGAACGGGATAAGGAAATTCAATTGGAAAAAGCATCAGAGGAGCATGAGGAACAGGCCAAAGCCTTTCGTGAAAAACTGCTTGGGAGGCGGAAACTCGCGGTGGATGCGCTGTTGGGAATTTGAAAATGACACAATGCTGAAAGCATAAAACTCTAAATGACTGAATTGACTCAAAATGCCAGGGCTGAATATCTGTTTGCCCGCATACATGCTCTACGTGCGAGAGCATTCCACGGCGCGGCACTTCAGGAACTTGCGCGCGCTGGCAGTGAAGAACAGTTTTTAAGGGTGCTTCATAATAATGGCATCGAGGTGGATGAACAACAGGCATTTTCAAAATCGTTGCAAATACGTGAATTGGGTATTCTCAATGGGCTGATGAAGCAGATGCGCTCTTCATTGGCGTCTTTTTACCATGCGTTCATGTTTAGGACGTTTTATAAAAATTTAAAGACGCTTTTGAGGTTTCGCTATTTTCAGGACGATACCTTGACGCTCCAGTCGCTTCTTGTTCCCATGCCGTTTGGAATGTCGTGGGATGTGCCTCGAATTCTTCGCGCGGAATCTCTTGAAGACTTTCTGACCTTGATCCATATAGATGAAAACATCGATGATGTCGGAAGTTGTATCAGAAAACTGATGAAGACTCGCGACATGATATTGGCGGAAAGTGAATTGGAGCGCCTGTCATACGGCGGGGTGCTTTCTTCGGCGAAAAGACTGCCAAATATACTTCGTGGTGACGCAGTTAGGCTGGTTTGCAATGAGATTGACGTTCAGAATATCAGCATGATGTTGCGGAATGTCAGTATGTATCATTACAAGCCAGAGCGAATGTCCCAGATGTGGTTGGAAGGCAGCGATTCTCTGTCTGTGGATTTGCTGACTGAAGGTTCCCGATGCAAGGAAGTCCGCGAGGCGATTGACCTATTGCCAGACAAGTATCGCAGCATCCTTTTGAAGAAATCAGGTGGTGAACTTCAGGATTTGGAGGATACCGTTTGGAAATTGTCGTTGAAGGACGCGAAAAAAACGCATTCGCAGACATTGGATTTTCGCCAGCCGCTGGTGGCCTATCCATTTCTGTTGCATTTTGAAAGCGTTAACCTCTGCCGAATCCATGAATGTGTCCATTTCGGAATGTCCCCGAAAGAAATCCAGGGAATGCTTATTGACTGAAAAAAAGTGGGAAATGCACAATGTTTAAACCTGTAGAAATGTGCAAAGTGAATCTTCTGGTGCTGAACCGACATGTCGCCGAGTTGACGAATCGGCTTGGCAAAATGGAGGTAATGCACCTTGTGGATGCCAATGAACAGTCCTCAAGGCATCTACTGAAAAGTCAGGAGGCAGGGGATACCCATCTTTTGAATCAGTTGTCGGGCAAATGCAGCCGCCTGATACGCCAGTTGAATATTCCAGATGGCAGTGAAAAGGCGACAGAATTGCCGATTCAGAAACTGAAGGAGCGGCTGAATGAGATTGATCGACAGTATGGGGAGAACAACCGTGAACTATCGGAACTTCTGACTCGCGTCAATAATGCAAAACAGGCGCTTTGGGAGGATAATCCAGCAGACCAGGAGTCTTTGCAAGATGTCGCAGATGAGGAAAACGCAAGGCAGATCAATGCAAAAGGCAAATTAGCTGAAGGCATCCAAGAGAGTGCCAAGGCAGATGGCGAGCCACAGACAGAAAGTCTTGAGGAACTACAGGGCAATTTGGCTTTATGCAAGGAAAAAATGAGCCGTTTGGCCAATGAGAATGCGTCTGAACTGCGAGCCATGAAATCCCAGATTGAACAAATGGAGATGATGCAGGATATACAGGGGCATTTTGGTCATTTGAAGCGTTTGACCTGCATTTCAGGCTGGATTCCGAAGAGTGAATTGGATGCTGTTAAAGCAGTCGTGGCTGAAGTAACAGAAGAAACAGGCATGGTTCAGGTCGTTTCCGCGTCAAAGGACGCGAGAGTGCGTTTGGGGAAGGAAAAGGTTCCTACCAAGATGAACGGAAATGCGTTTACGCGGCCATTTCAGATGCTGGTCAGCAATTTTGGCATGCCTGCCTATAACGAGATTGATCCGTCTCTGTTCTTCGGGATATCATTTGTCCTATTGTTCGGCTATATGTTTGGCGATATCGGCCAGGGGCTGGTGCTGGCCTTGGTCGGACTGTGGGCGAAGTTTACCAAACGTGAGTTCGGAAAAGCAGTTCGGGATGCTGGCATGCTGTTGATGATGTGCGGTTTGTGCGCCATTTGCTTTGGATTCGCATACGGGAGTGTTTTTGGCTATGAGCATTTGTTTGACTCCTTGTGGGTCAATCCAATGAAGTCATCGGATGTCGCGGAACTGCTGCTGACTGCAGTCGGCGTTGGTACCGTGTTCATTTCCATAGCGATTATTTTCAACATCATCAACCATATTCGTGCAAAACGACTGTTTGACGGAACCGTGGAGCGGTTTGGCATCGTGGGCTTGCTGTTTTTCTGGTTCTGTCTTTTCCTTGGTGCCTGGCTGATGTCTGGCCATGAATTCTCCAAATGGATGCTTGTGCCGCTGGCATTGCCGTTGGTGTTGATATTTGTCAGGGAGCCTCTTCACAATGCGCTTCACCACCATGGATTGTTTCAGGGAGGCTTCATAGGCGTTTTCCTTGAATGCTGCATAGGCGTGATGGAGACATTGACGGGCTATTTCAGCAGTACGGTTTCCTTCGTCCGTGTGGGGGCTTTTGCGATTTCCCATGCGGCCTTGTGCTTTGCGGTATTTACGCTTGCAGGCATGATGAGCAATGTCGCCTTTGGCGGTTTGTTGAAGATTCTCATTATCGTCTTAGGCAATATTTTGGTTATCTGCTTCGAGGGCATGGTGGCGATGATACAGTGCGTCCGACTGGAATATTACGAATTGTTCGGAAAGTATTTTCAGGGGGACGGCATTCCGTACAGCCCGTTCTGCCTGAAGAAACAGGAACAAGGTAATTGACATTTTGGAGTCTCGTTGGAATTTTATTTTGAATAAAAAAGGCAGTCAACAAAACAAGGAGCAAAAACAATGAAAATCAAGCAAGCAGTGAATTTGTCTCGTGTCGTGGTGGTCATAATGTGCCTGTTCATGGTTGGCATGATGTCGTATGCAGCAGAAAGTGTGGCGGAAGCGGCACCAGCAGATGCAATTGCCGAGGCCGTTCAGAATCCTTCGGCAGCAACAGACGCGGGTTTTAAGTACCTTGGCATTGCAGTCATCATGGCATGCGGCAGTTTTGCCGCCTCACTGGCTGTCGGGAAAATCGGCGCGGCGGCCATGGGAGCCGCAGCGGAGAAGCCCGAATTACTTGGAAAGGCGATTGCGTTTGTGGGGCTAGGCGAGGGAATTGCGCTGTTTGGATTCCTTATCAGCCTGATGATGCTAAACAAGTAAGCGATGCGTGTTGATCATGGGAATGCCCTATTATATCATCGGCGATGAGGAGACAGTGCTCGGATTCAGTTTCGCTGGAGTCCAGGGAACTGCCGTCTCAACGGCAGACGATGCACGGATGGCTTTCAGGGACGCCGTCGCCAATTCAGAACTGGTTGTCCTCATTATCACCGAAGACGTGGGGAACATGCTGGAAGCGGAGGTGAAGGAGCATCGTTATGCGGCTAAGCCGCCATACGTGACTGTAGTCGAAAGCGTTCGCGGACCTAAAGGGCAGAGGACTTCACTTTTTGACCTTATCAAGGAAGCCGTTGGAGTCAAAATATCCAATGATGACGGGGAAAACGAATGAACGAACAGGAAAAGAGACTGCGTGAAGCCGTTCTGGCTGAAGCCAAACAGGAAGCCGACGGCATTCTTGCGGACGCCAGGAAAAGCGCGAAGGCGTTGGCAAGGAAATCCGCCGACGCGATTCGCAAGGCGCATGATGCTGTAGTCGCCGTCGCCAATGAGACTGCCAGAAAAAAAAGCGAAATGGTGGCGGCTGGGACAAAGATGGATATCAAGCGCCTTTGGCTTGAATGCCAGGAAGAATGCATTGATGGCGTTCTTCGTGAAACACTGGATGAAGCGGAAAATGCATCGGGGAAATTGCTGGAGAAGTCATTGGGGGCTTTGGCTCAGGAGGCGATGGCGGCAATTGGCAATGAACCATGCAGTGTTACTGTCGGAACAGCGGCAGCACAGATTGTGACGGAATCATGGCTTGAGGAAAAGGCGAAGAAGGTATTTGGAACCAATGCAAAAGTCTCGTACGTCATTGAACATGATGATAGCCTGTCAGGCGGCATGGTGTTCAAGTCGAAAGATGGGCGGAAGACATTTGACAATACATACGTTCGCCGTTTGGAGAGAATGCACGACGAGTTACGTCTGCTACTTGTAAATGATTGAAGGATAACTGTTTTAGGATAGAACTTTGATGAGCAGCGAAAAACGAGAGCACGTTGGTGAAATCACACGCGTCAATGGCCCGATTGTGGAAGCCTGCCACATGGAACATGCTGGTATGCTGGAAGTCGTGGAAGTCAGTGAACTGCGCCTTATTGGTGAAGTCATCAGAATTCGCGGCAACGGCATGGCGACTATCCAGGTCTATGAAAATACCAGTGGTCTCAAGCCTGGCGAGGCGGTGTATTGCACGGGGCGCTCGCTTTCCGTTCGTCTTGGACCTGGCTTGATTGGAACGATTTACGACGGAATCCAACGGCCGCTTGACAGAATCGCGGAAATATCTGGCGCGATGTTGAAGCGTGGAGAGAAGACAGACCGTCTGGATGTTGCCAAAAAATGGCATTTCAAGCCGACAGCGTCTGTTGGCGACACGTTGAAAGGTGGTGCCGTATATGGCGAAGTCCAGGAAACGCTGTCCGTGCTTCATCGAATCATGCTGCCGCCTGATGTTTCGGGAATACTCCTTACGCTTGCTGCTGAAGGAGATTATACAGGCGAAGAGGAAATGGGAACCATCAAATGCGATGACGGCACTGTGCGGAAACTGACGATGTTCAACCACTGGCCTGTCCGTCGTCCCAGGCCAGTTTCAGGCAGGCAGACATTGGACAGGCCTCTTCTGACGGGCCTGCGTGTCATTGATACGTTCTTTCCGATTGCAAAGGGCGGTACTGCCGCTATTCCAGGCGGTTTCGGCACGGGGAAAACCATGACGCAGCAGGCACTTGCCAAATGGTGCAACGCGGATATCATCGTTTACATCGGCTGCGGCGAGCGTGGCAATGAAATGACTGAAGTGCTTCGTGAGTTCCCAGAACTTGTTGACCCCCGCACGGGGCGGTCTCTGATGGAACGCACGATACTTATCGCCAATACCTCCAACATGCCAGTCGCCGCACGGGAGGTCAGCATTTACACGGGCATAACGCTTGCGGAGTATTACCGTGACATGGGGTATGATGTCGCTGTCATGGCGGATTCCACGTCGCGTTGGGCGGAAGCACTGCGCGAATTGTCTGGCCGTTTGGAGGAAATGCCTGCGGACGAAGGATTTCCAGCCTATCTTCCAACGCGTCTGGCCAGTTTCTATGAACGAGCGGGAAGCGTGAAGACACTCGGCGGGGCAACGGGGTCGGTATCAGTAATCGGCGCTGTCTCTCCTCCTGGCGGGGACTTTTCCGAACCTGTGACCCAGCACACGAGCCGATTCATCCGCTGTTTTTGGGCATTGGACCGTAGTCTAGCATACGCTCGCCATTATCCCGCCATCAGTTGGCATGACAGTTACAGCGAATATCTTGTGGACATCGCGGGGTGGTGGAATACTACGGATGCGGACTGGAAAAACCATCGCGACCTTCTCATGGAGGTGCTTCAGGAGGAAGTCTCGCTTCAGAGAATCGCTAAACTTGTTGGACCAGATGCACTTCCAGAACATCAGCGGTTGACGTTGCTCATCGCTGACATCATCAAAAGCGCATTTCTCCAGCAGAACAGTTTTGATGAAGTGGATATGTACTGCTCGCCTGCGAAACAAACATGGATGATGGGCCTGCTGGCCATGTTCATCAACCGTTCTCGTGCGCTAGTCAGAAAAGGGCAGGCGACTCTGGCAGATATCAATGCCATGGACGGGCTGGTCAGCATCCAGAGAATGAAAAGCGAAATCCGCAATGACGACACTAAGGCAATGGAGGCGCTGACCAGGCGAATTTCCAGTGCGTTGGACCAACTTGAAAGCAGATAACAACCTAAACAGCCATAATTAGTGGAAACTTATAATGAAATACTCTGGATTGGAATACAGCGGCGTGAAAAACATTGACGGACCGCTGGTGTTCATCGATGGCATCCGAGACATCGCGTTTGATGAACTGGTGGAAATTATCTCGCCCTCTGGTGACAAGAGGCTGGGGCAGGTTCTGGATGTTACGGCGTCAAGTGCCGTTGTGCAGGTTTTTGGAGGCACGGAGACACTGGCACAGGCTGGTACAAAGGCGCGGTTCCTTGGGACAAGCCTGCAGATTCCCGTGGCGAAGGATATGCTTGGGCGTGTCTTTGATGGTCTTGGCCGCCCGAAGGACGGTTTGCCCGCACCATTGACGGTTGAACGCCGTGATGTCAATGGCATGCCTGTCAATCCATTTTCAAGAGAGTATCCACAGGATTTTATCCAGACGGGCATTTCCTCCATCGATCTGATGAATACGCTTGTTCGCGGACAGAAACTGCCGATATTTTCAGGCAATGGCCTTCCGCACAACAGAATTGCGGCGCAAATTGCACGGAATGCGAAGTTGCTTAGCGAGGATGTCGATTTCGCCATTGTTTTTGCTGCGATGGGTGTGAAGCATGACGTGGCGCGTTTTTTCATTGATTCATTCGAGGACTCAGGCGTGCTTCAGAATGTGGCGATGTTCCTGAGCCTGGCGGACGACCCGTCCGTCGAGCGCCTGATTACTCCGCGAGCCGCACTGACATTCGCTGAATATCTCGCCTTTGAAGAGGGCATGCATGTTCTGGTCATTATCACAGATATGTCTAATTACTGCGAGGCCTTGCGCGAAATAGCCACGGCGCGCGGCGAAATCCCTTCCCGAAAAGGGTATCCAGGCTATTTGTACAGCGACCTTGCCTCGATGTACGAGCGTGCAGGACGAATTCGCGGGCGCGAAGGTTCCATTACACAGGTTCCGATTCTGACAATGCCTTCCGATGACATTTCACACCCCATTCCAGATTTGACGGGATACATCACAGAAGGGCAGATTGTTCTGGACCGCGATTTGTCTCAGCGTGGCGTTTATCCGCCAGTCGCATGTCTGCCCTCGTTGTCGCGCCTTATGAAAGACGGCATTGGCAAGGGGCATACGAGTGAGGATCATCCGCATGTGTCATCGCAGTTGTTTGCGGCCTATTCGAAGGTGAAGGACATCCGCGCGCTGGCGACAGTTGTCGGCGAAGAGGAACTTGGAGCCATTGACAAGTTGTATCTTAAGTTCGGAGAGGAGTTTGAAAACCGAGTTGTTCGGCAGGGCGAATATGAAAACCGTTCCATAGAAGAATCGCTGGCGATTGCATGGGATGTTCTTAAGATTTTACCACGCAATGAGTTGACTCGTGTCAGCGAGGATGAACTTAAGAAATTCTACGATTAACTCTTCTTGGGGAGGGCACTGCCATGAGTATCATAAACGTCCCGCCGACAAAGACCAAGCAACTGGAGATGAAGCGTGACCTTGCGATGGCGACCGAGGGTTACTCATTGCTGGAGCAGAAGCGCGAGATTCTTGTCATGGAACTCATGAACCTGATGGAACGCGCGAAAGCTCTTCAAAAGGAAGTAGATGAATGCCGTGAAAAGGCGTACGGCACAATGAAGCGAGCCGTATGCACCAATGGCTTCCATGAAATGCGCAATGTTGCCGCAAGCATCCATTATGATCATCACATTGAGATTGGGCAGCGTGTTGTGGCTGGTATTCGTGTGCCAGTATTTAATCTGAACAATGCCAGATTTGCACCGAAGTTTGGTCTGGTTGGTACGAATTCCCTTGTTGACGGCACGATGGCTGATTTCCTGAAACTGCTGGATGCCATAGGGAAAATGGCTGAACTGGAATCGACGGTCATGCTGCTGGCGCGTGAATTGAAGAAAACTCAGCGCCATGTGAATGCACTGGAGCATATTTTCATTCCCAACTACAAGGATACGCTCAATTACATTGGAGAGGCTTTGGAAAGCAAAGAACTGGAATCTTTCTTTACGATGAAAAAAGTGAAGAAGAACATGGAGAACCAATAGGGCGGTTTGGACGAAGATGATACCGTGTCGTTGTCATTGATGCCAGTTTTCTTGCTTTTTGTGGTTATGCCATTACGTTAGAATTCAAATTACAACAAGTTTTAAAAGAAGCAGGTGAATAGAATGCGTGAATATAGTCACGTGACAGCAGATGAAGCGGAAACCCGAATTAGGGAACTTTTGTCAGAACGCAATTTCTATCGTCTGGACTTTGATGGCGTCTGGTTGAAGAAAGTTTTGGAAGCCTATCGTCAGCCGCATCGTTATTTTCATACATTGACCCATTTGCTGAGCATTTTCGAAAGTATCCGTGAAAACGAATGGGCCGATGAGGAAAATGCAGCCCAGATGATGTTGACGGCGTTGTTCCATGATGTCGTCTGGTATCCGCAGGGAAATGATAGCGAGCAGCGTTCAGTGCAGGTTTTCGAGTTTTTGATGGCGCAATTGGGCGAACCTTTGCCAGCGAAGACCAAGAAGAAAATCAAGGAGACGATTCTGGCGACAAGCGATCAGACGGCTACCGATGATTTTGCGGCGCGTTTTCATGACTATGACTGCCAAATCATCATCCATGGGAATTGTGTTGACCTCATCGCATACGAGTTTCAGATTTTCAGGGAATTCCAGTACTTGAACATGGCGGAGTATCGCAAGGGCCGCAGCGCGTTCTTCGAACGCTTCTCCAGGCGGTATCCTGGCTGTAAGGAAAACATGAAATTTCTCATTGAGTATCTGGAGCGCCGTCGTCCCAGGGTGGGAATCTACGCTGGCACATTCAATCCGTTCCACATCGGGCATCTGTCCATTCTGGAGAAAGCGGAGTTGATGTTTGACAAAGTGATTCTCGGTGTCGGTATAAATCCGCAGAAGAAATTTCTCCAGCGTGACATGCAGTTGAATAAAATCCTTCCGTCCCATGAAGTCGTGGTATTCGACATGCTGATGGTTGACTTGATACGGCAGGAATCCACTTTTGCGGATGTGACGTTGGTCAGGGGACTGCGCAATGGCTACGATCTGGACTATGAAATGAACCAGTTGTGCTATATGCAGGAAATGTATCCGCAAATCCAGGCTGTATATATTCCCTGCGACAAGAAACTGGAGCATATCAGCAGTTCCATGCTGAATGGCCTCAGGCAGTTTGAAACCCATGGCATGGATGCACTGTACTATCCGAGGAAATTCGATTATTACCATCAGCCCATCGAGAGGCTCTTTGGCCTTGAATGACATTCATAAACAAACCTTGAAACCATATAAAATCAAATTAACAGCAAAGGAGTAATGACAATGGCTAGAAACGGTTACGGTCACATGGTCCTGGATTATTATGTCGAACGGCTTCGCGACATGAGGGAGAAGCGCAGGAAAATCCTTGATGGAATAAAGACGCGCGAGGATGCGGAACGTTATCGTGAATATGTCCGCAGTGTGATTGACAAGGCGTTTGTCAAGCCAGAAAAGGTTGCTCTTGAGCCTGTGGTGACAGGCCGCGTCCAGTGTGAAGGCTATCGAATTGAGAAGGTTCGGATTACAAGCCGCCCAGGGATTTGGGTGACGATGAGCCTGTATATTCCAGATGGCCTGGCAGGAAAGGCACCTGGCGTCATTGCGACGTGCGGTCATGCGCTTGAGGGAAAAGGATGCGTGACCTATCAGGAATTTGCCATTCGTCTGGCGCGGAATGGGTTTATCGTCCTGATGGTGGATCCCTTCCAGCAGGGCGAGCGTGACCAATATGTCAATTTGAAGGAACTTGGCATGGCCCAAGGTCTTTGCAATGCCCACAACATGATGGGCAAACAATTGGATTTGCTGGATGATTCCTTTGGTTCATGGCGCGTGTGGGACAACCGCTGCGCGCTTGATTATCTGCTTTCGCGCCCAGAAGTCGATGCCGCGCATATCGGCATCACAGGCAATTCAGGCGGCGGGACGTTGACAGAATGGACGTTTGCCAACGACGACCGTTTCACGATGGCTGCCCCGAGTTGCCATGTCACAAGTTTCCTGACGAATCTTGAGAACGAGTTGCCGACCGATGCGGAGCAATGTCCCACGGGAGTCATCGGCGCGGGGCTGGAAATGGTGGATTTGCTGTTTGCGCAGGCACCAAAGCCAGTCAAGCTTCTTGGTCAGAAATATGATTTCTTTGAACGCCGAGGCTTGCAGGAGGCGTATGAAGATTTGAAGAAGTTCTATGAACACTTTGGCGCAGGCGACAAGGTGGAACTCTTTATCGGACCAACGCAACATGGGTATTCATTCCATAATCAGGAGGCGATGGTGGACTTTTTCAGGCGGCAGTGCGGCATGGCTGGCGAGCAGTTGAAAATCGAACCGAAGACTCAGACATCCGAGGCGTTGTTTGTGTTGCCAGAAGGAAATGTGGTCAAGGCTGGCTCTCGCCCGATTTATGAACTGGTTGGTGACATGGCTCGTGATGCAGCCGCAAAACGGCGCGTACCCGCGACCCTGGCTGAGTGGAAGGCAATGGTCACGAATCTGCTTCAGTTGCCAGAACGCAAGGGTGTGCCGCATTTCAGGATTCCGCGTGCATACGTTGATGCAGACAAAAACGTTTGGTCGCGTTATGCCATCGAAACAGAGAAGTATGGTGTTCGGGCGATTTTGAAGAAGCGTCTTGTGGACAATTGTGCGCAGACGCTGGATGTCGAAGAGGACGTCCATGTGTTTCTGCCCAATTTCAGCACGGAGACGGATGCGGCGACTAATGACTGGGTCAAAGGTCTGAATCCAGGTGGCGCATTGTACGCGATTGATGCCCGTGGCATTGGCGAGTCCATGATGGAAGAGGAGCGTGATAATGGATTTCTGCAAGGGTATGGCACGGATTTCATGATGTATTGCTTTGGCACCATGTTCGGCGAGAGTTATTTTGGACGGAGGGTTTATGATGTCCTCCGCACTCTTGACCTGCTTGTCGCGGAAGGCGCGAAGACGATTCATCTGCACGGGCTTGGCATGGGAGCGTTGCTGGCGTTGTATTCCGCTCTGTTGCATGACAATGTCATGAGCGTCGAGGAGCATTCCAGTTGGGAGACGTATGAAAGTTGGATTACATCATCCGTCATCGACCTGCCGTCTTCCAGTGTCGTCCGAGGCGTTCTCAATCATTTCGATCTGCCAGATTTGCGCAATGCGGTGAAAGCCGCTTTTGCGGAACGCGTGGCGCGTTAAGTTCAACTGGTCGGGTAAGGCAAACATGGCAGGACTGGACAGAATACGGGAAATACCGCGGGCGTATCGTCGGGTGGGGCGGTTCCGTTCCATTATGCGTGTGCTGATGAGATACGGTTTTGACTCGATTGTCGATATTATGCGCAATCGATATGGTCGTTCTCTCAGAAAAATCATTCGGCCATGGCACGATGACACGGCGTCCGAAATGAAGGGCAAGAGTGTCGGCGAAAGGACTCGACTGATGTTGATTGAACTTGGACCGACGTTTGTCAAACTCGGTCAGTTGCTGGCGGGGCGTCAGGACATTTTGCCCAAGTCATTTACGGATGAACTGGCGAAATTGCAGGACAGCGTGCCGCCGTTTGGCATGGACGAGGTTCGCGAACTCATTCGTCAGGAATTCGGAAGTGAACTGGAGACCTTCTTCAGCGAGTTCAACGAGACGCCCGTTGGAGCGGCGTCGATGGCGCAGGGGCATCATGCGCGCCTGATTGACGGAACGGAGGTGTTTGTCAAACTACAACGCCCAGGTATCTCAACGAAAATGATGCTGGACGTGGACATCCTACGTCACATGGCGCAGGTGGTTGAGAGGCACAGTGAGGAATTGGCTCAATTCCAGCCGTCGAAAATCGTCGAGCAATTTGCAAAGGCGCTGGAGCAGGAACTTGATTTTTGCCATGAACTGAGCAATCAGGAGAAGTTTGCGGCGCAGTTCGAGGGGCGCGAGGGCATTCACGTGCCAAAGGTATATCCAGAATTGAGTTCGCGCCGCGTGCTTGTCATGGAGTTTATCCGTGGAATTCGCGCAACGGACATGGAAGCGCTCAAATCTTCAGGGATTGACCTGAAGACCTTGAGTTGTCTGGCGGCGGATCTTGTGTTCGAGCAGTTCTTTGAGCATGGCTTTTACCATTCAGACCCGCATCCAGGCAATATTTTCTTCCTAAGAAGCAATCAGTTGTGCTATGTGGATTATGGCCAGTGCGGGCGAATTACTGAAGGCGAGAGAATGCTGTTTGCCAAAATCCTCGGTTATTTGGTGACACGAAATTACAGGGGATGCGCCACCATTCTGCTGGAACTGACAGAGCACGATGAAGACCCTGATTTGGATGAATTGGAACGAAGCATCGGTGAATTTATTGAAACGCATCTCCATACGCGCCTGTCACGCCTGGATGTCGCCACGACGCTCAGTGACTGGTATTCATTATGCAAGGCGGAGAAAATAACGCTTCGACCTCAGTTGTACCTGTTGCTGAAAGCGATTGGCGAGTCTGACAGATTGGGGCGGGAAATGAACCCAGATTTCGAGATTATGAAGCAGTTGCGTCCGTTTGTGCTCAAAATGGCATTCAAGAGGTTCAGTGCGGACAATATCCTGCGTGAAATCAATGAAGTTGGAGGCGATTTGTTCACGATGCTCCGTGAGTATCCGCAGACAATCCGCCAGTTCAACCGTCAGTTGGTGCAGGGGAAGGCGACTCTGAGAGTCAATGCGGACAGCATTGAGAGAATGAATGTCGTATTTGACAGTGTTTTCAACCGCCTTGCCTCGGCGGTGGTGTTGGCTTCCATGATTATCGGTTCGTCCATTGTTGTCCATGCGAATCCGAAGCCTCACTGGTATGACACGTCCATTCTGGGTGTTGTCGGGTTCCTGTTGTCGGGGATATTCGGTGCGGTGCTGCTGGTTGACATCTGGCGCCATAGAAATAAAGGGAATTGAACTCATGACGATTGTTGAAATTGCGAAAAATGCGCGTGATGCGGCCCAGACATTGTCTTCTTCTTCAGGTATAGCGCGTGCGAAGGCCTTGAACGGCATGGCAGAGCAGTTGCTGTCAGTCAAGGAGGAATTGATGGCCGCCAATGCGGAGGATGTCGCGGAGGCGCGTGCTGCTGGCATCAGCGATGCGTTTGTCAAGCGGCTTGCGGTGACGGAGAAGATATTCAATTATATGGTGAATCGTCTGCGCGAGGCGGCGGCCTTGCCAGATCCTGTCGGGCGTGTGCTCATGGGCAGGACAATGCCTTCTGGACTTAAGGTATCAAAAGTGTCCGTTCCATTGGGAGTCGTGGCCATCATTTATGAGGCTCGCCCGAATGTGACGACGGATGCGGCGGCGGTTGCGTTGAAGTCCGCCAATGCGGTCATTCTCAAGGGCGGCTCGGAGTCCATCCGTTCCAACCGTGTGCTGGTGAAGGCGATGCGGAATGCGATTCAGGAAGCGGGGCTGCCATTGGACACTGTGCAGTTTATCGATTCCCGTGACCATGCAGTGGTTACAGAATTGCTTCAGCAAGAGGCGTATATCAACGCAGTCATTCCACGCGGCGGGAAAAGCCTTATCAAGGCAGTATCCGCCAACACGCGGATTCCTGTCATCAAGCATTATGACGGCATTTGCCACCAGTATGTTTCCGCGCATTCGGATTTGGACATGGCGGTCGCTGTTGTGCTCAATTCGAAGACGGAACGCGTCGAGGTATGCAATGCCTTGGAGACGCTTCTGGTCGATTCAGCCGTGGCTGAGAAGTTCTTGCCGATGATGGCGAAGGCTTTCAGGGAACACAATGTGGAAATGCGTGGCTGCGAAAGGACATGCAAGATAGTGTCAGATGCGGTTCCAGCGACCGAGGAAGACTGGGGCATGGAGTATCTTGCACCTATTATTTCAATCAAAATCGTGAATGGGTTGGACGAGGCAATCAGGCATATTTCCATGTATGGTTCAGGTCATACGGACGGTATCATCACAGGAAGTCTCCAGGAAGCGCGGGAGTTTACGGCACGTGTGGATTCCGCCTCGGTGATGGTGAATGCCTCGACACGCCTTTCGGGCGGCGGGGATTATGGAATGGGCGCAGTCGTCGGCATCAGCACGGACAAACTGCATGCTCGCGGGCCAGTCGGTCCAGAGGAATTGTGTTCGTATAAATGGATTGCGGAAGGGAATGGTCATTTGAGATAGTCACCTGTAAAAGGAAACTGGAATATGAAGATAGCCGTTGCCCCAGACAAATTCAAGGGGTCGCTCACTTCGGCGGAGGCGGCGGATTGCATCGCCACTGCGCTACGGGAAGTTTTGCCTTCAGCCATTGTTTCTGAATTTCCTCTGGCGGATGGCGGTGAAGGCACATGCGAGGCGCTTACAAGGGCACGCGGCGGAAAATTGCATACGGTGACTGTTCGAGGACCGCTAGGGGAGCCTGTGAAGGCGTCCTTTGGTCTTTCAGGAAATACCGCGTTCATGGAAATGGCATCTGCCGCAGGACTTCAACTTCTTTCCAAAGACAAACGAAATCCAATGAAAACCTCAACGTATGGCTTTGGACAGATGTTGCTTGAGGCCATCCGATTGGGCGCGAAGGAAATCACAGCAGGCATCGGCGGCAGCGCGACCAATGACGGCGGTACAGGGATGGCTGAGGCCCTGGGTGCAAGATTCTATGGCAAAGACGGCAAGGAGTTGCACGGACTGTGCGGTGAAATGCTGGAGCAAATTGCTCGCGTTGATTGTACGCCATTGGCTGATGTCTTTTCAGACGTACATATTTGCATTGCGTGCGATGTGACGAATCCCTTGCTTGGGCCGAATGGTGCTTCTGCAGTATATGCACCTCAGAAAGGCGCATCTCCAAACGATGTTCTTGCCCTTGAAGCGGGCTTGGCACAGTTGTACCGTGTCGCGGATGCGGGCAATACGTCTCCAGTGGGTTTGCCTGGTGATGGTGCGGCGGGCGGTTTGGGATTCGGTTGCAGATTGTTTTGCAAAGCATCATTTCAGTCTGGAGGTCGTTTAGTGATTCGCGAGTCTGGTTTGGAGGAAGTCATCAAGGCTTCTGCCGTGGATTTGATAATCACTGGCGAGGGGTGCACAGATTCCCAGACAGAAGCAGGGAAACTTTGTGCAGTGCTTGCTGAAATGTCACGGCGGAATCATATTCCATGTGTTCTGCTTTCTGGCGGAATTGCCGCGCCACGGCAGGAGTTGATGAAATTGTTTGATGGTGTGTTCGTTTCGGGAATAGGGAGGGGGAGTCTGGAGGATACGCTGAAACATGCACGGGAGGATTTGCGTGCAGCGGCGACTTCCTTGGCATTTGCAATAAAGATTGGAATGAAAAAGTAAGGATATGCGGCTAGCCCTTGTTACAATCTGCTGGAATGCGGCGAAGACTCTTCGGCGAACGGTCGAGTCGATAAAGAACCAGACGCGTTTGCCAGATGAATATGCGTTTGTCGATGGCGGTTCAACCGATGGCACTCTGGAATTGCTGGAGGAATTGTGCCGGGAGTTGGAAGAACGCAATGTCAAGGCGCATGTGATAAAGCAGCAACGGCAGGAGGGGGAGGCTGGCATTCCCTCTGCATGGAATCAGGGAATTGCGCAGGTCAAAGGCGATGTCATTGGATTGCTGAACAGCGATGACTGGTATGAGCCTGATGCCTTGAGGACGGTGGAGAAGGCTTTTGCCGCTGACGATGGCGTTGGCATGGTGTCCATCGCCGTCCGCTTTATATCACCCGAAACTGGCGAGACAAAGAGATTGTTTCGCTCGATGCCAGGTTGGCAGTTGCCTTTTCGCATGACGGTTCCCCATCCTGGTCTTTTTGTCAGCAGAAGGGTTTATGATGCCATAGGGCTTTATGATACGAAATACCGCATTTCAGCAGACTATGATTTTATTTGGCGGTGCCGAAAAAAAGGCATTCGCATGGCGAGACTTGATGACGCATTGGTAAACATGGAACTTGGGGGAACGGCCAACCAGAACCGCCCCTTAGCACGAAAGGAAACATTGGATATTGCCTGTCGATATTGCCGTTTTCCAGTTTTGCCTTGGCTGGCGTGGCTGGGCAGGACGATGACTGGACGGTAGAAATCAACATGAATCAAAGGAGAAAGGCCTCAAATGTCGAAATTGCTGGGATACATACGGATTAGCGGTGACCTTCATCTGTTTGGCAAGGAAATGGTTCGTGACTGCCTCGGCTACCAGGCTAATGTCATCGGTGATGATGTTTGCGGCATGGGCGGAGACTGCGACATCGCGGTGGAGGAAGACACGCATGACAAGGGGAGATTGTGCGTTTTTTCAGGCACTCTGTTGAATTTGCCAGAACTCTTGAAGGAGCATGGAAAATGCGGAAATGCGGCGGAATTGTGCCTTGAGTTGTTTGATAAACATGGAAATGATTTTGCACAGAAGTTCAACGGTCCTTTTTCATTTGTCATTTTTGACAGGAAAGCAGGGCAGTTGCTATGTTGCAGAGACCAGTTGGGGCAAAGCGCCTTTTTCTATAGCATGCTGACGAATGGCTATGTCATTTTCTCGAATGATTTGACCGTTCTTCGCCGTCTGCCTGGAAGTTCAGGACAGGTGGATGTGACTGCGCTGTCCGATTACCTCTCATTGGGTTATGTTCCCGCGCCTAAGACAATTTTCCATGGCATCAGCAAACTGACTGCTGGACATTGGATGCTGTTTCATATGAATGGCGGGTTGCCGTCGCTTCATCGATATTGGCATCCACAATTTACTCCGAAGCAAAAACTTACGCTATCCGACGCTACTGCGCAGGCCTGGAGTCTGATTGACAAGGCCGTCAATCGCTGTCTTGCGGTTCAGAAATCAACAGCCGTTCTGTTGTCAGGCGGCATTGACTCAAATCTTGTGATGGCGCTGTGTGCGGCTTCCGCCACGCCTGTGGACATTTCATTCACAGTTGGATTCCCTGAAAGCGACTATGATGAACGGCGTTTGGCAGCCCGTTCGGCGGAGGTGCTCCACGTTAGGAATGTCCAGGCGGAGGTTATGCCAGAGTCATGGTTGGAACTTTCTGAACTTCAAAGGCTTAATGGAGAACCGTATGCCGATTCGTCCATTATTCCGACAACTGCCGCCATGCGTCTGGCTGCGCAGAACGGAATCCAGCAGATTTTCACGGGGTCTGGCGGAGATGAGGTCTTTGGTGGCTACAGGCGATATCAGGCCATGAGACTGAGGGCCCTTCTCGGAATTCTTCCTGCGTGGCTATTGAAGACAATTGGAAGCATTGGCTTAGCGTTGACTCCCCATGGCGCAACGGGTCGGTCGCGCCTGGCGACACTGCGGCGGTTTGCCTCTTTCCTGAAACAGGACACGTTGAATGGCTATGCGGGGTTTCAGGAGATTTTTTCAGGGGAAATGAAGGCACAACTGGTTCATGACTGGCATCTGCGTGAGCAGCCTTCCTATCTGGAAACTTGGAATGACCTGATTGAAAACGGAACGGCCAAAGACCTCGTGGAACAGTTTAACGAGGTCGATGTTCTGACATACCTTCCAGAAGATGGCTGTACGAAAGAACGTCTTGCAGGACTTGCCACTGGAGTATTGGGACTCTGCCCAATGCTGGATATGGAAGTGGTAGAGTTTGGTCTGTCGCTAAGGCGGTCGCAGCGAGTGACTTTAGGAGAACGCAAACGCATTTTACGCAGAATTGGACAGGCGTTGCTGGCCCCAGAACTGCTGAAGCAGACGAAGAGGGGATTCGGGATGCCTGTTGCCGCGTGGTTTCGTGGACCGTATGCGGATGCTGCGCGCGGACTAGCGGAAGAATTGCGGCAGTGGGACGAACAGGGCTGGTTCGAAGAACAGGAGGTCAAGCGCATCGTCGATGAACATCTGTCGGGATACGCCGACCACGGCGCGCGTCTCTGGACGCTTCTCTGTCTGCGGCGATGGCTGAATAAATGATGGAGTCGCCTAATGGGAAAACTGTTGCCATTCATCTCAGCCATCTGTCTTGGAAGTGCCACGATGTGCGCATTATCCAATGAATTGCCATTGATTAATGGAGGATTCGAGGACGGTATGCGAGGTTGGGATACGGACGATTATGGCATTGCGCTTTTTCTTGCAAACGCGGCTCATTCTGGCGAGATGGGAGTCAGGTTTGCCGACCATGACAAAAAACGGGGGGGAC
>JAGCTA010000007.1 GCA_017963875.1 Victivallales bacterium
CTGTCGGTCAGTACATGGCCTGGGTCGGCACGTATGACGACATCCGCAACTGCGCGCCAGGTCAATTCCGCATCCACTTGCTGAAGCACTGGGCAGGCGAATGGGACGGCATCCAGACAGGCAATGGCGACACAGGGTATTCAGGAGTCGAACTCCTCCCCGATGGCAGCATCCTCTGCACGACATACGTCCACTACAGGCCAGACAGCAATCTCTCGTCCGTCGTCTGCACACGTTTCACCATGGAGGAAATAGATAAACTTGCCAAGCAGGCTTGACAAGAGTGTCACTTTTTTCCCGACGCAATCAAACTACAAGGAACCACAGCAATGAAAAAGACACTTCTCTCCCTTCTCTGCCTTGGAATGCTTGTATTCAGCGGATGCAAGACCATTTCCAGCAAAGAGACCAACAATGTCAACCCATCTAAGGAGGCTCTTATGTCAATTCAGACCACGTACAAATTCATCAAGGAAGCGCAAACCTACTATATTGCGACAGTTGACAAGGACCAGCCACGAGTCCGTCCCTTCGGCACCATCCATATCTTCGAGAACAAACTCTACATCCAGACAGGCCGTTCAAAGAATGTTGCCAAGCAGTTGATTGCCAACGGCAAGGTGGAAATCTGCGCAATGAAGGACAAAGAATGGATTCGCGTCTCAGGCGTTCTCGTCGATGACAACCGTCGTGAAGCCAAGGCCTCCATGCTGGAGGAATATGCGTCTTTGAAGAAAATCGGCTATTCGGAGGATGACCCGAACACAATGGTACTCTACTTCAAGCCTGGCACAGTCACCTCGACCATTTACTCCTTCGGAAAACCACCCGTTGAAATGAAGTTCTGAGACAGGACAACGGCAGCCCCGCTAAAACTCCTGATAATGGGACAAATGGGACAAAGAAAATCAATCCTATAGATCCTATAGCTCTCATAGGTCTCATAAGTCCCACAGGTCCCAAGAGGCCTAATTCAGAAGTTTTAGCGGCCTAGTAAGAGTAGTGACATATCTTCTCAAAACGCCATGGACATCAAGTACTGGAAAATCATCTGCTCATTTTTCCTAATCTGTGCTTCAGTCGCATTTTGTGAATCCATGAAAAACGAATCATCCATAATCAGAACCAATGCAATCTCAAATGTGGATTTCCGTGACTTCACGCCTGAAAAAACCGAGCCAAGCAAAGAAGCCGTAGATTGGACAATATCCTACGCGTTCAACACGCAAGACACAAAAGCCCCTCGCGTTCTGCTCATCGGAGACTCCATCTGCAACGGCTACCAGCCCGAATTGCGAAAACTACTAGCAAATAAGGTGAATGTGAGTTTTTGGGCAAGCAGTTTCTGCATCTCCAATCCGCAGTATATGGAAATGCTAGACGTTGTTCTGAATGGCCCCAAGCCGCAACTTGTCCTACTCAATAATGGTCTGCATACACCGCCTGACGAGGATTTCGCCACCTGGAAAGCAGCATACAGCAAGGTGATTGCATTTGTGCATGCAAAATTGCCATCCACCCCGATTCTCATCGTCAACAGTACACCATTGAAAGAAGACAGCCGCGGATACGTCGATGGCATCAACAAAGCCACAGCCGAAGTCGCGGCATTGGAATCCCTTGAACTGCTTGACATCCATAGTCTATGCGCTTCATGGGACCGTGAGGCGCTTTGGTCGGACAAATACCACTTCAAGCCAGAGGGAAAGGTGCTCCAGGCGAAATTTCTTTCCAACGCAATTCTTCGTAACCTTCCAGCGTCATTACCTCATGCCTCGGCGCAACAGCAATCCGCCACTGGCCCAGATGGTCCCATCAAATAACCGTATCACAATTCATACTACCAATGACATCCATTCAAGAGTATTTCAAGATTGCTGACGAACAGCGGAACGAATTCCGCGATATCGCTTTGTTCATCCACAGCCATCCCGAACTCGGCTTCCAGGAAAAACTGGCCTCGGCTAGGCTTGCGGAATTTCTGCGCAAAAATGGCTTCGCTGTCGAAATCCCTGTAGGCGGCTATGATACCGCCATCCGTGCGACGGCAAACTGCAACAACGCCGCAGACGCTCCGCTTGTGTGCGTTATCGGAGAATACGACGCGTTAGAAATCCTCGGTCACGGTTGTGGTCACAACCTTATTGCAACAGCGGCAATCGCCGCCGCATGGACGGCAAAATCATACGCGGAACGTAATGGAATTCCGCTGAACCTCTGCTTTATGGGGACCCCCGCCGAAGAACAGTTTGGCGGCAAGGCAAAACTTATCCAAGCAGGAGCCTTTGAGAATGTTCAACTCGCAATCATGGCGCACGGCAGCGGATGCACAGAAACCGATGAAGGAGCCCTCGGCGCCGCAAAAGCGTTCATCACCTTCCATGGGAAAGCATCCCATGCGGCACAGGCACCAGAAAAAGGCATCAACGCACTGGATGCTATGATGTTCTTCTATCAACATATCTACCAGTGGAAAGCGACAATTTCGCCACGCGAGCGCGTCCATGGAATCATCACAAACGGCGGACAGGCCGCAAATATCATTCCAGACCTCACGCAGGCGTTCTTCTATGTCCGTTCACCTGAACTTGAACGCCTAGGCATACTAAAAAAACAACTAGAGGAGTCTGTTCGTTACGGTGCGGAAAAGGTCGGAGCCACTTTCGAGATCGATTGGCACACGCAAGACGACCCAGTCAAGGTAAATGCGCCCTTGAATGAACGCTATGCCTTGTATTGGCATGAAGCGGGCAAAGACATCATCCGCAACACGGGCAAGGAATGCAGAGCATCCACGGACATGGGAAATGTCACACAGATTATCCCAGGCGCTCAGTTTCGCTTCTCCGTCAATCATGAAAGTGCCTGCCCGCTGCATTCCGTCGAATTCCGTGAAGCGGCGGCGACTGACTGGGCAATCGACTCCGCCATCCATACGGGTGCCATCATGGCACGGATTCTCATAGACTTTACAGTTGACGAGAAATTCAGAAACAGCGTACGTGCCGCATGGAATGAGGCATAAACATTCAAAGGCATCGCTCTTTTCACGCGTGCGAGGATTCGACCTTCTTCGATGGCATTAGCCGCATAATCTACGGAATCAATT
Organism: Victivallales bacterium; assembly: GCA_017963875.1. Next base: position 3,110 of record JAGCTA010000007.1, read on the forward strand.
TAAAGGCTTTGACCAGATCGTTGATTTGCGTCTGTGTGATTGGCTTCATGCCACCCAGATTACGTGCGTAAATCGTTGCTTTGGCACTATATTCCGCGACTTCCATGCGATCAAACGCCTCCAGCACCGTCTTGCCGCTTGACAGGATGCAATCATTCTCAATGATAATGATTGGATAGCGTGGCGAGATGACTTTGGTGACCTCATCGACATTGCGGAAATGCGTTCCATACGGGAAACTGGGCATTTCGCGCAGCAGGATGTAACTTTCAGGAATGACACGTGGATCGAATTTCTCATGCGAGACTGCATACGCCATCAAATTCGGCGGATTGGCAATCAGAAGCGAGTTGAGTTCAGGCTGTGCGTCGAAAATCGCCTTGAAGAACCATGCGCCACGGCTGATGTTCTTCCCCGCCTCATAGCAATGCCCTTTGACCAAAACAAGGTCTTCCGCACGAATTGTACCACGGTCGATGTCACGGGGGGTAATAAGAAAACTGTCATGGTCAATGCGAACCCCCAGCGTGCCCTCCGTGCTTGTGAACAACTGCTGGCGGTAGGCACGGCGAATCAGCGCAGTCATCTGATATCGCAACTCCATTTCCTCACTCGTATGGCTTTCAGGCGTGAAGGGGACAAACTGGAAATTGCGATCCAAGTTACTGAATTCCAAATCCGTATCCGAAAGATATTTCGGCTCGCCAATACGGAAAGCACCATTGATTAGCCTCGCGCAGAAATCCAATGTCTCAAAGCGCTGGAATGCGTGAAGAAGCGTCGTCCCAGCGCAACAGGCCCCGTGGTTCTCCAACAGAATCGTGCTATGCCCCTCGGCAAACGCCGCCCCTACATTTTTTCCAAGTGCCTCGCTGCCAGGGACTTCATACGGTGCATAGCCGACAGTGCCGCAAATGGTCTTCGCAGTCGGAAATACTTGCGTATTCGGTATTTTCCCCGCGACGCTGAACGACACCAACATCGGTGGATGCGCATGTAGAATCGCCTTCACATCTGGCCGCATCTTATAAATCGACCGATGGAAAGGAAATTCGCTTGATGGACGATGAGGCCCGATGATCGAGCCGTCTTCTTTGACACAAATGATATCCTCCCGCCGCAATGTCCCCTTGTCTATCCCCGCAGGGCTAATCCACATGTCGCCGCTTGAATCCAGGATAGACAGATTGCCGCCGCTGGTGGTCGTCATGCCATACCCATAAATGCGCTTCATAATCTCGACGATTTGGTCGCGCGGATGTTCGTAATTGAATGCTTCCATGTTTAAATCAATGTCTCCTATTTTCTTTCTGAGACGATTTCAGCCACCGTCGCAATGCTCTTTTCCCAGTTGGAATCGAAACCACCTTCTGGCTCAAAGGAAAGCCATCCGTCATAGCCGACTTCCAGCAATCGGTCACGGATGAACCGATAATCTGGATGCCCCTCACCTGTCGGGCAGTATTTATACGGTCGTGGAAATCCCACAGGAGCCACGACATGCGACTTGACGTGGACATGTGCCACGCTTCTGCGAAGTTTCAGTATTGCGGTATGAGGCTCATCGCCGCAGGTGATGAAGTTTCCCCCGTCAAAAGTAATGCGCATATTCGGCATGGCGATTTCCCGCAGTGCCCGCACCAGCGAATCGCCGCTGTTGCACATTTTTCCTGCGTTTTCGATGCTGAAAAGCACACCCGCGTCATTGGCAATCGCAGCGGCCTGGCGCAGGCCATCCATATATCGCCGAAAAGCATCCTCACCCTGGTTGGAATGCTGTGCGCCATGACTGAAGAGATGCTTGACTCCCAGTTCGCCACAGGCATCAATGCCATACTTGACCATGTCCAATGACTCAGAGCGGACTTTCGGGTCTGGCGACACAAGGTCCGTCGGAATGCAGAACACCGTAGGAGCCAGCCCCAAATCTTTAAGAATGACCCCTATTGACTTAGGCGTCTCATTCACCTTGATAAGCATGACATGAAACACATCGACGCCCTTCAGCCCGAGTTTTTTCCATTCAGCAAGTTTTTGTCTCCAATTCCACGGCTGTCCATCTGGACCGCGATCATTCATCAGCATTACACCGCATTTAATCATTTCTCACCTCTTTAATAATCGGCAGAACAGTATATATTGAAATGAATTGTTTTTAATATAAACACAAACAGGAAAACTGCAATGGAAATCCCCTACTCCAATCACTCATTGGCCAATCCGCTGGAACTATACTCCATCTCCCCACGAGTCATTCCCGCTGACGAAACAACGCAAATCACCATTCGAGGGCGATTCGCGCAGAGCGACTTCAGAAAAAAGCGTGTCATACGAATCGACTCCATCCCCTGCGACGGACTTTTCTCCGATGGTCGGCTCCCAGGCATCACCATGGGCAACGGCTATGACATGCAGCGTCCTGGCTACGAGGAGATTCCATTCACGCTGGATGAATCCACTGGAATCATTTCATTCAAGCATAAATTCCGCGGCGAGGGCGAACATTTCCTCCTCCTCTGCAACGAACATGGAGAATTTGCAGCCATCAGTGTCTTTGCATTGAAGCCTGACCTGCTGGAACTCCGTCCGTTCCGAGGTGACATGCACATCCATTCATGCTTCTCTGGGTGCAACCGCGACCGTGCAACGCCCGAGCAATTCGTCGCCACAAGCGCACAGATAGGTCTGGATTTCATGAGCATCAGCGACCACAAGCAATTGGCCCCCTCCAGTATCGCCATGGCCTTCACGAACCGTTGCTCCTGCAATATCAAGGCCTATCCAGGCGAAGAAGTTCATCTTCTAGACCTCCACAACCACCATCTGCTCAACTTCGGCGGAAATTCGGATTTGTGCGATTTCATGAAGAACTCACCAGAGACATTCGCTCACGAACTCAAGCCTTATTTTGACGCCATTCCGTCAGACATGGACCACTATGTCCGCGAATTGCTTGCCACCAGCGGCTACCTGCTGGACAAAATCCACCAGGACGGCGGCCTCTCCATCCTCTGCCATCCTTTCTGGAAACCTGCCCATCGCTTTTATTTGCCGACGTTGGTCCTTGACCACATGTTCTCTGAAGGCAAATTCGAC
>JAGCTA010000407.1 GCA_017963875.1 Victivallales bacterium
CAATTCATAGTTTCCTCCTTGAAGGCTCATCATTCGAGACTCCAACTTCAAGGGACGCAACAATGTGTGAAAACGGTCAAGCCCACGCGCCTCATTCGCGAAAACAATGAACGGCTTTCCAAACAGAATGGACAGAACAGTCCCGTGAAAAGAATCCGTAATAACAAACTCAGCATTTTTGAAGCCATTCAACCAGTCTATTGGCGAAGGCATCACGCCTTCTGTGGAATCATAACTGCCAAAAGCAACCGATGTCTTTCCCCCCAATTGTTTGCTGATTATATCAATGCAGGCGTTTTTGGCATCTGTCGGATCAAGGACATAGCACATAAGATTTGCGCCAGGCACTTCTCCAAGACTCAATTTCTCGGAATAATCCCCTGCCTGCAGCAGCATCACAGGATCGAGGACTACTGGAGTTGTCTGGCCCAAATAGCGTTTACAATACTCCGCGCCAATATCTTCCCTGACGGAAATGCCCGCGAATTTCCTCGCATACCGAGCCAATACCATCTTATAAACAAGTTTTCGTCCCAAAGACCAATGAACAGAACCGAAGGATGCCGCATAGACAAGCCGAACGGCATCGCAGTCATCAGGAAGAAAATCAAGGAACATCGCCTTCAAAAATCTCCTTTTGGAAAACGTTGGTCTCCACACCTGGTCGCTGCCGACGACATAGCCATTCAAGCCCAGCCCTTTGATTTGTTCAAAGGCAAACGGCCATGTCAACAAATCTGTCCTATCGAGATATTTCGACATGAACGCTTGGATGTTTGCCGTGCGCAACTGGTAATTCTCACGTTCCGTTGATGTCTTCGCTTTGCTCTTCTTGTCTGGAGGGAAGGGCAGATTCAATGTGACAGGTTCATGCCCCAAAGACCGAAGAACCTGCTGCAGGGCATAATTCTGAAGAATGCCACCGTAATTTGAAAGCAACGGTAATGTTAGAATGCCTATTTTCATTGTTATCAATAAAAGTTTTTACGGCAAAACCTAATGTTTTCCGCTCGGACGACTATCTGGCACCATTTCGTTGATGTGCCGATGGCGCCAATTGGGAAACAAATGAATCAATGTTTTCCACCAGACTCGATAATTATACCAACGAAGAAGTTTTAGCAATGGAAACTTCCCATAATCCTGCCAGAACGCCTTGCTGTAAGGGGAGTTTTTCGCCGATTTCATCGACGCGGGATTGGAGGCCATCGCTTTTTCGACCGACACCTCAAGGCGTTGCATCTGGTCTGAAATGCTTTCCAGCAGACGTTTTCCTGCATCCGAATGAACCATCACCAAAGAGACACCGCCTTTCGCGTCAAACAACTGAGGCAAGAACTTCTTGACTTTCCAGAAATCGGCCAGAGTAATGTCCTGAGTCCAATTTGGATATTTAAATCTGCAATGAAAACACGCAGGCCTGAGAAACAAATGCTGGAGGAAACCACGGATAAACGGATCGTGCTTATGAATGCAGGAATATCTTTCCCCATCAGAATAAAATATTGTCATTGAAAAGTCATACCAACTCAAGCACTTGTCGCGAAAGTTAACCCCTGCGATCTTTTTCCCAAATACATCCATGCGCTCCTGAAGATATTTCTGCCAGACTTTTGGGCTAGGAACCCCATGACAGACAAAACCGACAGTAAACAGCCTTCCGTCAACCTCTTTATCACCCAACACTTTTTTCAACGCCGCCAACTGGCATGGTGTCCCTGAAAACAGCACGTCATGCCCTGCCTTCAATGCCTCAATAGCCTTTAAATACGCGCCATTTTCACTGCTCTGGACATATTTAGACCCTTGGAACTTCGATAGTTCTGAAATATCATCACTACAATCAAGCACCACATTGAAATCCGAATCGAACCTGGCGCCAAAGACAACGCCACCATCAGACAACACTTTCTGCGCAAGCAGTTGGAAGATACCTCCAGAAGAACTGCGCATGAGTTCCTCTTTTCGATTTGTGACTGCCCCCCATGCCTCCTTCACCAATTGTGGCGTTGGCGATGACATTACAGGGCATGTCCTGACACATTTGCCACAACCCAGACAATGTCCTTCATCCACCTTTGGATACACGAACCCATGCCCATCTGGCAACATCTGAATCGCCTTGGCTGGACACACGACAGCACACGCCGCGCATCCACAGCAGACATCCGCATCTGGCAAAACTGGCAATCCATTTCCCATCTATCTACGCTCCAAAAAATCCAAAATCATTGATGCACGCCCAGTAAAGTCATGGCATGACGCGTATTTTCGGGTCTTCTCCTTCAATTCATCCAAGTGCTCAATCGCTTTCGCCACAACATCCCTTAGTTTTTTCGGAGAATACGGTTCCTCGACAAGACAGTCCATGCTGATTTCGCCGATGAAAGGTGAAAAGCCACAGACTTCCGTACATACGACTGGAAGCCCGCAGGAAACTGCCTCCAAAAGGACAGACCCAGCCCCCTCTTCCATAGCGGCATGAACCATCATATCAGCGGCGCATAGATAATCGGGGACATTCCGTCTTGGACCTAAAAACACTGCCTTGCCAGACGAAATTCCGTGCCGCCTACATAATGCAGAAAAGGCTTTCGGGCGATCATTGCCTATCACCGCATACCGCACATTTTCTGGCAACTCGCGAAGCACTGACAGCAGCCTTTCGACGCCTTTCAATTTCAGGTTGGTGCCGACTGTCAGCAGCAGCACATCACTTTCGTCTGCGCCGCATTCTGCTCTGAGTTCTGATCGCACATTATCTGTAATCGAATGCCTGTGCGCACGCTCGTCAATACCTGGAGAAATCAATTCATAACGATCTTCTGGCAGATCAGGATACTGTTCGAGAAATTCACGCCTCTGCTTTTCACTGATAAGAAGGAAACGCGTTTTTTCCTTTGCGCTAAAAACCTTTGCCTCCTGTGCAAGCACCGCACGATACCTCGGCAGAAACCGTTTCAGCCACCAGAAAGGCTTCTGTGGCAATCTTGCCTTCAGACAGGCATCGCCTGCAAAATAGAAATCGGCTCCCGGGAGACGGTTCATGGTCAACGTCACGCCCTTCCAGCCTGCCGCCCTTCGCTGAAAATCCTCCGCAAAAGCCTCCATCCTCGCCGTATTCGTCATTCCTCGGAATGGAATCTCCTCTATGACCGCCCCTTTTGGCCGTTCCGATGCATTCCAGGCTGTCGTCAACACTGTGACCTTATGCCCCCGCCGCACAGCCTCCTCAACAATGCGTCGAGCATCGCTCTGCAAGCCGCCATACGGGAAATATTTGAATAAGGCTATCAGTATTTCCATTACTTCGACGACAAGGTCCTTCCCTTGAATCGCTGTTTGTTATAGTTCGCCTAGCCAATTGACACCGTCTTTAAACTCAATGTCATTGGCGCAACGGATGGCATATTCGGGGACATCACGCAGCACAGGCGAATCATCGGGCAGCCAAAGCCCGAGGCGTTTCCCCTGAACATTGTCGGCGGGAATATCAAACTTCAATGTCTGCTTTTCGCCCGCAAACCACCGCTGGATATCACTCTCAAGCAGGAATGCCTTGTCATCTATGCGCAGATACGCCCTGCGCGGATTGACAGGCGAAGAGAATCCTCGATTGACCAGTTTAATCTTGCCTTTCAGATGTCCTTCCGCCATTTCCGCATCAACACTCTGCAATTCCAGGCGGTAGCCGATATGGTCGCGCATATATTCATAGTAACTGCGCCACACGAACTTGCCATGGACATCCGTGAAATAGCCATCGGACATCGGCAGTTTCTCCTTCTCTAAGAACATCGGGTCAACGGGGACCCGCTTCCACACGTCAATCGAATAGCATGTGTCCGCGCCTTCAAACGCACTGTGTCCATGGACGAAGCCCAATGTGTCGAAATGCCAGTTCCGCAACAGTTTCGTCGTCTCCGTCGGCAACGCCATGCCTGCGACATCCGACCAGAACAACTCGCCGTCCTGCGGCAGATACTTCGACTCCCTCGCGAGATATTCCTTCTCGTCTTCAACGGAAATCAGGCTATCCCCCCTGCCAAAAGTGCCGCCATGCCGTGGCTGTGCCATGAAACCATCGTCGAAATGCCCAATGCGCGCCCTGGGGTCATCCGTAAACGCCAGACTCTCTGGCAGCGGTTCCGTACCATAAATCGCCATCTTCAACACTGGATAGCGGACCATCGTGCGGCGGGAAGGCGGCAAAACATCCAGCACAGCCTTGTATAATTCCTTTCTGAACCCCACATCCGTCTGAAGAAAATGATAACTGTTGTGCCATTCCCCGAATTTGCCTACAAAGCCCATCTGAAGCACATAGATGACATCCGAATACTTCTGAATCAGCGGTGCCAACTGCGCCAAATGCTTCAGCGTCGTCTCCGCCGTCGGTCCAGACAACGTCGGAGACAATTCGTATGCGAAACGCAGCAGCGATTTAACGCCAGCGCGACGCACTTTCAGAAAAAAGTCCTCAATGTCATCCAGTTTCTCCTGCGGGATATCCCGTCCGTCGTTGTATTTCATGAGAAAACAGTAGGACTGCATGATGGTCACGCCGTCATAACTGAAATAGTCGATTTCATCCTGCCAGTTCCAATGGGAGAACTCGACGCCATCGAGCCTGTTTCCGCGAATCAGGTGCGGCACGTTTGGAATACTTGCGTTTTGATAAACTGGCTTCTCGCTGCGCCCGTCCAGTTTCAACTGCTTGATATGGCAGGAGCATGTCCCAGCGATCTCGCCTGGAATTTGGCTGAAGTACATTTCAGTGCGAAAACCTCGTTCAGGATTGCGCAGTCCCATGCGGCCATGGACATCGTCAGGATGAATTCCTCGAAACTCTTTTTTCATTGGCCAAAATTCCAGATAGTTGGTTGTTCGCTGTTAAATTTCTGCAAAATCTTCCCGAATGAACGACTAGACTGAGGCAGAATGTTCCTTTGCGGCAGAGATACCAATTGATGTTCCCAATTTCTTCGGAGTCATCAACGCCTTAATCTTATCGTATGTGACAGGCTTGAACATAATTTCGTCAAACACGCTCGCATGGCTTTCATCCTTTGCCTCGACATCCGCCGTCAACGCGATAACTGGAATTCCATGGAGCCTTGGAATCTTCCTGACAGCCTCTGTGAATTCCACACCACTCATCCCTGGCATCCACAAATCTGTGAGAATCAAATCCACATCAAGCGTCTCCAATTTTTCCAGGGCATCTGGCCCAGACTTCGCGGTCTCTATCCTCTCAACCCCTGCCCTGCGGCAAATGGCACTCATCACTTTCAAGTTCATCTCAACGTCGTCAACAAGCAGTATGGATTTGATTTCACTCGTCACCTGATATTTATCCTCAGATTCAGATTCCTCTTCGAGCATGTCCTCCAAATCAAGGGAATAGCGGACATGGGGGATACGCACCTCAAATGTACTGCCACGCCCAACGGTACTGCTGATAAACAAGCCACCTCCCATGCGCTCAATCAAGCGCTTGGTAATGGTCATTCCAAGCCCTGTGTCGCCATCGACAATATTGGAGCCGCGTAGTTTTGAAATTGCCTCCGACGGGCGCAGCAGGCGTTCCATCTGCGATTCATCCATGCCGCTGCCTGTATCCACAACACGAAAACTCAGCGTACCGAATCCGTCGATGCCATTGTCAAAATCCCCATACAGGACGACGGAGCCTTTTTCCGTGTACTTGAGGGCATTGCCAATCAAATTGAAAATAATCTGCCGAACACGTAGCGGGTCGATATACAAAGTCGGCATCTGTTCGATTTTCGTTTCCAAAGTCGTATGCTTCTGATCGGCCCGATAAGCGAAAATCCCCATGGAATCCTCGCCCAGTTTTTTGAAATCCGTCGCCGTGACTTCCATGTGCATTTTGTCCCCTTCCAATTTGGAAAGGTCTAGGACGTCATTGACAAATTTCATAAGGGCTTCAGCCGAGACTGAAATGGAATCAAGGTACTTCCGCCGAGTTTCACTGTCCACGACGTCGTCCTTCAGCAAATCAGAGAAACCGATGATTGCGGCCAATGGGGTTCGTATTTCATGGCTTATGCTTGCAATGAACTGTGTCTTCGCCTCCGCCTCCGCCTCGGTTTTTCTGCGCATCCGCACCATGTGTATCAAAGCAACCACTAGAACTATGCACGCCACGGAAAGCACTGCGGCCATCATGCCTAATAACCCATAATAGGCATTGTTCTGTGCGCAATCGACACATATTTGGTTGTCTTCTCCCCATACCGTATGGGCCGTCATGCACAAAGCAACCGCCAAAACCACCATGCGGGACCTGTTCACTGCCTTCAGCACATGACTGCCCGCGACTGTTCCATCCACTCGATTATCGTTGTTAGATTCCATAATATTGCCCGATTCTTCCATCAATGCCTCATTCCATCGCGAAGAATAATTCCAAAACAATGTAATTATTCATAAAGTAACATTCTCAAAGCCTTTTTCAAAAATATTGCAGTCTGTTTTTATTTTTTCCGTATTTTTCTTCCCAGATAAATACAAAAAACTCCATTCTAGCAATTGATTTTTTTAATTGACGGTTAAGATTAATTGCCATATCCCGAATCTTTCGGCGACATTTTTAATCGAAACACTTTTCATCGTCAATCATCTATTCGGAGAAAAACATGGCAACCTACAAACACGGCGACACAAGTTGGTACACCCATGACCGTTTCGGCATGTTCATTCACTGGGGATTGTATTCCATGCTGGCGCGGCATGAATGGATACGACATTACGAACAAATTTCCAATGAAGAATATCAAGTCTATTTTGACCTCTTCAATCCAGACATGTTCAATCCGAAGGAATGGGCAAAGGCGGCACGCGAGGCAGGTATGAAGTATTTTGTCCTCACGACAAAACATCATGAAGGCTTCTGCATGTTTGACAGCAAATTCACCGACTACAAGGTCACCAACACGCCTTGCGGAAAAGACCTGGTCAAGGAAATCGTCGAGGCCTTCCGTGCAGAAGGTCTCCGCGTCGGTTTCTACTATTCGCTCATCGACTGGCATCATCCTGATTTCACGCTCGACCGAAATCACCCGATGAGAAACCGTGCCAAACCAGAGGAATTCAACAAGGGACGGGACATGAAACGCTATGCAAAATACATGCGTGATCAAATCACCGAACTCCTTACGAACTACGGAAAAATCGACATCATCTGGTTTGACTTCAGTTATCCTGGCGAATTCGGCAAAGACCACAATGACTGGGAATCGGAAAAAATCGTGAAACTCGTCAGAAAACTCCAGCCCGACATCATCATTGACAACCGCCTGGACCTGCCTGGCTCCGCCGACATAGTCACTCCTGAACAATACACTCCAGACAAGGGCATGACTGACAAGGACGGCAATCCTGTCGTATGGGAAGGTTGCCAGACCTTCTCTGGCTCATGGGGCTACCATCGGGACGAGGCCACATGGAAATCACCCAAAATGTGCATCGAACTTCTCATAAACCACGTCAGCCGTGGCGGTAATCTCCTCATGAACGTTGGCCCTACTTCCAGGGGCTATATTGACCAGCGCGCCCTCGACCGCCTCGCCGCTTTCGCCCAATGGATGAAATACAACTCACGCGCCATCTATGGGTGCGGACAGGCACCCGCAGGATTTGTTCCGCCCGATGACTGCCGCTATACATACAATGCAGAACGCAACTGCCTGTACCTCCATTTCTTCTCATGGCCGTTCAAACACATCCATCTGCCTGGACTCGAAGGTAAAGTCAAATATGCGCAACTCCTCTGCGACGGCAGTGAAATCCACTTCCGCAGTTCTGCAAACCAGCCCCTTTCCGCCATGCACAGCAAGTCTCCTGACAAAGCCGTGACACTCGAATTGCCAGTCGTTCTGCCGCAATCCGCTGGGGAAGTGCCTGTGATTGAAATCTTCCTGAAGTGACAGCCTTTGCCAGGCTTTGCCTCTGTCTCGGGCTGCGCTTGAGACAGAGGATCAGGGGCGGGGTATCTGCAGGCGCAATTTCCGCCTGCAGTGCCACCGCCCCTCCATTACCCTCTTTTGTTTAAATGAAAAAAAGTTTTTCTTTTTTTGAAAAAACATCTTTGCTCTCTTGAAAAAACTCATAAATTTTGTTATAATATTTGTATTGATTGCACATTGGCTTACTATGCCTTGATTCTGGAAGAATCAGGTCATTTAAGTTGAAAATGAGTTTATAACAAAAGGAATTTGAATCGACTATGTTGTCTGACAATGTCACAATGAAACTCTATATGCAGAATATAGGGCAGTACCCGCTGGTCAGCACTGAAGAAGAAGTAGAGTTGGCAGCCAAAATCGCCGAGGGGGACACGGAAGCAAGAAGCAAACTGATTCGCAGCAATCTGCGTCTCGTCGTCAAAATAGCGCATGATTTCAAAGGCTTGGGCTTGCCTTTGCTGGATCTCATTTCAGAAGGAAACATTGGTCTGATGCGCGCCGTCGAGAAATTCGACCCGTCCAAAGGTGCGAAACTTTCCAGTTATGCGGCATGGTGGATCAAGCAGTCGATGCGCAGGGCCCTTGCCAACCAGGCAAGAACCATTCGCATCCCTGTCCAGTCCGCATCGAAGATTTCCAAAATCCAGTCTGCAAAGCAGAAACTGACAGAGGAAATGGGGCGCGAGCCGACCGACAAGGAAATCGCGGCGGAAGTTAACTTGACAGAACGTACCGTCACTGGTCTTCGGCTAGGAAAAACCACGACCATCTCGCTTCATGACCCAATTCAGCATGGTGAAGACGGCGAGTTCCGTGACATCATTCCCGACGACAAGACCACCGCGCCCGATGAACTCGTCCAAGATGAGGAAATCCTCGCCCACATGCTGAAACTCACGGATCGACTTGAAGAACGTGAAAAAACCATCCTCACGCTGCGCTTTGGTCTGGACGGCCATCATGCTAAGACACTGGAAGAGGTTTCGCAAAGCATCGGGCGTACACGTGAACGCGTACGTCAGATTCAAAATCAGGCCCTTGACAAACTCCGCCAAATGCTTGAACAGGACAATATCCTTGAAAACCTCCCCATCGGTACAGGCTATGAGGAAGACTCCAAACGGAAAAGATCCTGAAACCTTGACCTTTTTCTCACACCTGAATCCATGAAGTACCGTCTTGACGGGCGATTTATTTGTCGAGTCTTGTCCTCAATTCTCCTAAGAACTCGCCTCGCCATCCGCTCTTCCCGGATTCAAGTCACACTATAAATAAAAGCGCTGCTCCCTCATTTTTACGGGCACAGCGCTTCTTTTTTCCTTAATCCTCTGTGATTCAGAAAACCGACTTATTTCGCCATTCTATCGGACAAATCCATCAGTACGACCATGGATGTAGGTTTTTTACGTGCGCCAAAATGGATGACTACAGCCACTTGACGGCCATTGGGATTCCATGCGCTTGCGCCGACATAGCAGTGGTCCTGAGGCCTAAGGCCGAGGAACAGATTGTCCCGCGCATCTCGCTGATTAAAATAGGTCAGGCGTTTTTTATCAATCCCGTCAGCCGTCATCACCCAAAGTTCAGAACGGAGTTCCTGTTGCCAGCGATTTCCTCCCAACCCCATATTCGGCAAGGAAAAACCACGTGAGGAACTCCAAATTATCTTTTTGCCTTTTGGTGAATAACTTCCCCAACGATTCCATCCTCCCTCGGCCAGACACTTAATTGTATCTCCCTTGAGATTTCTGACATACAAATCCATGACGAACCATGGAACGTTATTCCTGTTGGCACAATACATTACGTTGCTTCCATCAGGAGAAATGGCACAACTTTCACGGAATGAACCGATTCTACCGTCTGATATTTCCGTGATATTTGCCAGGCGCGGAACCCGGTTGTTCCATACGAGATTTCCGATGTACAAGCCACGTTCTCCCCAAATGCTCTTGTCTTTTCCACGACCTTTTACCCCACACCAAAAGACTGTCTTCCCGTCAGCCGATGCCGAAGGCGATGACACACCGACAGGGACCGTCGGCGAATACATGAACTGGGTCAAGGGAACGGCCTGCCGTTGACCTAATCCAACGAAAAGATTGCAATACCATCCATTCTGTGGCATGGAAGCCATATAATCCCTGCTAGCAGCATTCTGCTTTGTAAACAAAAACTGCGGCCCTGCCCCAGGAAGCAGACAGACATTGCCGTAATGCAATGACTGACCATCACGTACACTATCACATAAGATTCGCTCAGGCAACAACTTCGTATCACTGAAAACTGCGGGGACGTCTATTTCTGCAACTTCATAGGAACGACGGCGGAACCTATCCACCAGCAGTCTAGTTCCTGTTGCATTCCAGCACAATGTATTAACATCCGTGAAATTCGCTGGAAGACGCCTGATCCTACTGACCGATATCATTGATGAAGCCAAATCCTCTGGCATGGCAATCTGAGGAGCAACTGGTTTCGGGACCGCCGTCGGTGTCTGAGTCGCTGGTGCTAATACGGTCGCTGGCGCGGCAACTGGTGCTGGCAACGCTGTTTCTGCCGTGGGCGCGGCGACTGGTGCTGGCAACGCTGTTTCTGCCGCTGGCGCGGCGACTGGTGCTGGAGCCACTGGTATCACCACATCGTCAGCAGAGAATCCCTGTTCCTCTACTGGCGCAGCCGTCGTTTCCGTGGCTGCCTGTGTCTGAGTTGACTTTGCCTGTTCCGCCTGCGCCGCTTCCTGTGCAGCCGCTTCAAAGCAGAAACCTACCCAAATTATAAGTAAAATGTTTTTTATTTTTTTATTCATGCTCTGGACTCCATTTTTACACGCACTATGGTTTTTCATGATTATACAACGTCTGAAACGTTTTTCAAACTCTTATTGCCAAAAAAGCATTAAATGGGACTTCTATACTACAAATAAAACAAAGGATAAGACTTTTTCAGTTTGAAATTCGATGTTTTCCATATTATTTTTGTACCTTGTTGTACAAAACTCAAATTCTTACCGATAATTTCCATCCAGGAGCATTAGACCATGCAAAAACTATCGCGTTCCGAAATACGTAACAAAATCTACGGTTGTTTTCTAGGAAAGAACATCGGCGGCACGCTAGGAATGCCATTCGAGGGAACCACGGAAACAAACGATGTCACATTCTACACGCAGAAACTTTCAGGCGTGCCTGTGCCAAACGATGACCTCGACCTGCAATTGGTCTGGCTGGCACTCGCTGATTTCTACGGTCTCGAACATTTGACATCCAGACACTTTGGCGAAATGTGGATTGACGCAATCATCGGTCCATGGGGCGAATACTCCCATGCGCACTGGAACTGCATGGCGGGATTCATGCCGCCACTGTCAGGTGCTTGTGATAATGACGCATGGAAACTGAGCAACGGAGCATGGATTCGCAGCGAAATCTGGGCTTGCCTGTTCGCAGGAAGACCCGACAAGGCATTGCATTACGCATGGATGGACGCTTCCGCCGACCATGTGACCGAAGGCATCTACGCCGAACTGTTCACCACGTCACTGGAGGCTGCGGCATTCTATGAAAGCAACGTTGAAACGCTTGTCCGTATCGCCTGCGGAAATGTTCCGAAGGACAGCAGAATTCGCAAGGTGGTCGAACTCGTGCTTGATGGCTTCAAGGCTGGTAAGGATTGGAAGCAAGTACGCGATGAGGCCGTCGCCTCAACCGCCGACATGGGCTGGTTCCAAGCACCATGCAACGTCGCCTTCGTCGTCATCGGCTTGCTTTTTGGCGACGGTGATTTCGGCAAAACCATCTGCACTGCCGTCAACTGCGGTGACGACACGGACTGCACGGGCGCGACTGCGGGCTCAGTCATGGGCATTATACTCGGCGCGGACGCCATTCCTAAAAAATGGCTTGACCCTATCGGCGACAGCATCGCCTCCTGCTCATTCAACCGCTTCTCGATCCCCGTTGACGTTCCCAAAACTGTCACCGAACTGACTGATCGAATCATGGCCATCAGGGACATGCAGTGCATCCGAGATCCCGCATTCGATATTCCGCAGGAGTCTTTTACCGACACCACGGCCACCGAGGCCATCTGGGCGCGATCAAGTTATGAATTGCGCTTTAACCTCCTTTTCGCCGAACTTGGAATCGATTACCTGCAAGGGCCATATCTCACGCCTGGGCAGCCCTGCCCACTTCGCCTCACCATCCGCGACGGCATCGCGGGTGCTCAGAACCTTCGTTTCCACTGGGTTCTCCCCGAAGGCTGGAGCAGCAGCAACGGCACCGACTACGTCCTTGGCAACAGAAACTACTGCACCAGCGCCTTCGAATGCGATATAATCCCCCCTGAAACGCTTAACGGTGCCATGTCCTATCTAACGCTTGAGGTCCGCACAGATGTCCGTCAGGCCCCCGCGCTCGTCAGTGTTCCCTTCCGAAGAAAAGGCGCATACACCTTTGTCAAAGCCGTCGCAGACACATCAACTGCGGCGTATGATAAACTGAAGGCCGTCAGCAGACGAGTCAATTCATTTAAACAAAACCAGTGAACGACAACAAACCGTCCAAAACACAACAAGCGGAGACAAATACATGAAAATCAACTCAAACGGCACGATTGACATCAGAAAAGCCCTAGACGACAATACTGTCAATATCTTTTTGACTGGTGACGCGAATCCGCGTTTTTCAGGCGAAGAACGCGTTCTGGCTGGCGAATCCCCCAGCATCCTTGCGCCGATGCGCCCTTATTTCCAGGCGGCAGACCTCTCCATTACGCAGTTTGAAACCGTCCTCACAACAGACGACACGCCGATTATCAAAAGCGGGCCGAACCTGAAAAACGATCCTGGAACCATCGAATTCTTCCGCGAATGGAACGGCGATGTCTGCCTCATGGCCAACAACCATACGGGAGACTTCGGTTCCAAACCGCTTATGGACACGCTGGACATCATCCACAAGGCGGGGTTCAAGACGGTCGGAGCTGGAAAGAATCTCGAAGAGGCCTATCAGCCGCTGATAGTCGAGCGCTTCGGCATTACCATCGGCATACTCAATTTCTGCGAAACAGAATTTGGCGGCGCACTTGCCGACAAGCCTGGTTCGGCGACACTCAACCCAATGCTCAATGTCCGCCAAATCATGAAACTCCGCCCGCAGGTTGACGTTCTGCTTGTGGTCACACACGGCGGCAACGAACAGGACCCATTCCCAAGCCCGCGCGTTGTCGATATGCTCCACACATTTGCGGATGTTGGCGCGGACATGGTCGTCAATATTCACACGCACTGCCCCCAGGGAATCGAAATCTGGAACGGCAAGCCGATTGTCTATTCACTTGGCAATTTCTACTTCCCACCATGGCCTCAATTGGCCGAGAAAATGCAGGAGGACAATTTCTGGCTCACGGGATACTGCGTCCAGTTCACCGTTGACAAAAAAGGCTGCTCCTCACTCAAAGTCGTCCCAACGCATTTCGAGAAGGATGGTTCGAATGTCCATCCGCTCACAGGTTCGCAACATAATGGCTTTATCAAGCATTTGCAAGAGATTTCCGATGTCATTGCAGACGAGACACTTCTGAAGCAACTCCACGAATGCTGGTGTGCGCAGAGCAGTTATGTCCACAGCATTACCAATCCACGATGGACCGACGATGATTTCTTCAAGAACGCCAAAGACCCTGAAACGAGAAAAAAGGTCATCTTCCTCCGCAACCTCATCACTTGTGAAGCACATCACGAACTACTCAAGACATTTTTCCTTTTGTACGAACAAGTCCGCGTTGACGATGCACTGAAACTTCAGGAATTTATCAAGAAATACAGCACCGCGCCTTTCATGTTGCAGTAAGCGACGGAGATCGCCGTTGCTTACACAAAGCACGAAACACTCTTTGTTTTCATAGGAGACTCAATGACACAGACATACCATAAAGTTGGGTTCATCGCATTTGGACAGCGAGGACAGCAGTTGGCTGAGACGCTCATTAATTTCCTTCCAGAGTACGGCTGTCCAGCCGCAATCGCAGACCTGCGGAAGGATCCAGTTGTCTCACCGCTATTCTCATTCCGCTGCCCCAACATACCGAAGTTCACGGACTACCATGACCTCCTGAAGATGGACGAAATTGATTCCGTTGTCATTTCCACCTATGAAGACACTCACGTCCAGATAGTGAAAGACGCCATCGAAGCAGGAAAGGCAGTCTATTGCGAGAAGCCGATTGTTCCTGACCTGAAATCGGCGGAGGAACTCTACAAATTTGTGACATCGCGAGACTGCTTTTTCAAAATCGGGCTCAACCTCCCCAACTTTCCTGTGTCTCTGAAACTGAAGGAACTCCTTGACAAGAAGACGATTGGCGATTTGATTATGGTGCGCAACGCCACAGATGTCGGCCAGGGCTTCGCCCGCAACTTCCTCATCAACAAGTTCTCCTGCAAGCGTGGCAACTTCATCACCGCCAAACTGACCCACGATACAGACTTACTGCAATATCTAAACGGCTCGTATGCGGAGACCGTCTGGGGAAAGACCGCCAATTTTATATGGCGACGTCATGGCGAACCGCCAATGACCGACGACACCGCCGTCATGGCGGGCGTCCTCAACAACGGCGTGATGTTCCAACAATCGCTGACAAGTTGCGGTTCAAAGTATGAGCGCAACATTCATTTCTTCGGGACAAATGGCGAAATCATCGCCGAAATCCACGGTGACAGCGTCCTCGTGCGCTACGCTAACGGCTTGGAGGAGAAGGTCCCCGCGCCAAATCTCAGCGGCGGTGGACACTGTGGAGCAGACATGCTCACTCTCCGCGCCTTCTTCGACTACATCGACAACGGCGTCCCAAAGCCAAGCGATCCTGAACGCATCCTCTCCAGCGTCATGATTCCAATGGCGGCTATCGAGAACAAACTTGTCCAGACAGGCGAATGGTACCGCTCAATTGTTAAGAACGAAAACAAGCAGTGATTACTTGTCCTGTGTCTCGAGTCAAGCCCGAGATGCAGGCAAGCCAGTGGCATAAACTGCGGCTCACGGTAATTCTTCCCCCGTTTGTCATAGCAGAACATACTTGCTCAGGAACAGCAGCGTCAGCACATACATGAGCGGATTGATGTTCTTGCGGTTCGGCGAGAAGAAATTGAGAACAGTCCACGAGATGACACCAATAGAAATGCCCTCCGAGATGCTGTACGAAAACGGCATGAAGAGTATCGTCAAATACGCTGGTATTGCTTCAAGATAATTATCGAACTTTATCTTCGTAATGCTCGAAATCATGTAGAAGCCGACGATGATCAGCGCTGGTGCCGTGGCGAATCCTGGAATCTCAAGGAAAAGCGGCGCAAGGAGTATGGACAACAGGAACAACAACGCCGTAGATAGCGCTGTCAACCCCGTGCGTCCGCCTGCGGCGACACCAGAGGCTGATTCGACGAATGTCGTCACAGTCGATGTGCCTAGAACTGCTCCAACGGATGTTGCGAGTGAATCGGAGAACAATGCGCCTCTGATGCGCGGCAGACGACCGTCCTTGTCAAGCATCTCCGCTTTTGAGGAGACGCCAATGAGCGTCCCCATTGTGTCAAAGATATCGACAAACATAAACGCCAGGATGATAATGAAGAAATTGGCGGAGTTCAACAACTCGAAGCCTGTCAGCGGAGAATCGCGCAACGTCCAATCAGATGGCTTGAACAACGCACCAAACAACGTCGAAAATTCGCTAAAAGACTGCGTAAATGTGCCTAGACTGAGTTTCGGCTTCAGAGAGAAGCATTGGAGTTCGGGGGCAATCACGTACAGCCCGACGAGTTCGGAAATGATTCCAAGCCCCCACGTCAAAAGGATGCCAAGAAGGATGCCACCACGAATGCCCTTGTGGACAAACCATGCGGTGAACAGCGTGCCGATAAGTGCAAGAATCGCACAAAGACCATGAGTGTGGATGTTTTCCCTGCTGAAACTCTGGAACGAGACGAGCGTCGGCGAATCGATGATGATATACGCATTCTGCAAGGCGATGAAGGCGATAAACAGCCCGATGCCGACGCTGATTGCCGTCTTCAGCGTCAGTGGTATACAGTTGAAGAGGCTCTCGCGTACCTTTGTCACTGAAAGGAGGAGGAAAATCAATCCTTCGATAAAGACCGCCAGCAGCGCATACTGCCATGAATAGCCCATGCCTTGAACAACCGTATAGGCGAAATACGCATTCAGCCCCATGCTTGGCGCAAGAGCAAACGGATAGTTGGCGAACACGGCCATGAATACCGTACCAATGAATCCCGACAACGCCGTCGCGATAAATACACCGCCTGAGGGCATACCTGTTGTTGAAAGGATGGCTGGATTGACCGCCAGGATGTATGCCATCGCCAAAAACGTGGTCAATCCTGCAAGAATCTCCTTGCTGGCGGTTGTCTTGTTTTCCTCAAGTTTGAACAGGTCTTTCATACGTTGATATGCTGCTCCATTTCAGCCACGTTGCTATTTTGCAAAAGCCTCGCTGACCTTGTTCAGCGCCGCGATGATGTCCGCCGTGTCCTGCGCCGTGTAGGACTCATTGATGACAACGAGGAAATTGTCCACCACGACCTTGTGCGCATTGGTGAAATCAAAGACTGGATGCCTGTCGCCCTTGTATTCGGCGCACTGCCATGGGAACCCGAAGTTCCCAAACGTCTTCTGGTTGACGAACCAGTCCTTTTCGCATTGGATGTGGCCGTAGTCCGCGATGAGGGGGATGCCTTCCTTGCTCAAAGCGTTGCAGAAATCCATCTTCGAACATGTAAGATGTTCAGGTTCAACCGTCATACGTAAGTACCAGTAACTGCAATAGCCGCCATCCACAAGCCAGCCGACCTTCACGCAGGGATTGTCCGCCATCGCCTTGCGAACCGCCTCGCCAACGACGTTTCGCCGTTCGACAATCGACGGCAGTTTTTTAAGTTGCTCTACGCCGATAACGGCGGACAAGTCGTTCAAGTTGCAATTCAACCCCGCGCGGACATTGTACGTCGCATCCTTAAGACCGAACGGCTTTCCGCGGTCTGCAAAACGCCGTCCCTCCCAATGTAGTGCTTCGTTGCGCGTATAGACCACGCCGCCCTGCCCGCCTGTGCAGTGGTGCTTGCCGCTCATCGTCGAAAACGCCGCGATATCACCGATGCTTCCGACAAGCCGTCCCTTGTACCGCGCCCCATGCGCCTGCGAGCAATCCTCGATGACATACAGTCCATGCTTCTTCGCCACTTCCATTATGGGATCCATATCGACGGGTTCGCCAAAGATATGCGCGACAATAATAGCCTTCGTTCGCTCCGTGATGCATTTCTCAATCGCCGCCGCATTGGTGTTGAAACTGTTCGTGTCCGAATCAGCGCACACGGGCACGCAGGCATTGAAAAGCACAGGCATACAGCCACCTGGGTCCGTGATCGGTGGCACGATGATTTCACTGAACGGCTCCAAGTTCAAAGCCCCAATCGCACAAAATACGGCGTTGCTTCCCGAATTGACACCGTCCGCAAATCCCCCGCCCATGTATTCCACAAAGGCGTCTTCGTACTGCTTTTCGGGCAGTCCGTTGTAGTTGATGACCGCCTCGCCTGCGATTACTTTGTCAAACAAGCGATCCACCGCCGCCTTTTCCTCGTTGCCGACATGACAGCGACGTGGGAACGGTGCCGTCCTGACAGGCTTTCCACCATTGATTGCTAGTTCACTTATGTTCATAATCATCTCCTGATTACCAAATTATATCAGTCATCAATTGTACGATTCGAGCAGCCGCTCTGCGTTCCCATGGTATATTTTTTCCTGAAGTGCCAGCGGCAAGTCCAATGAATTGAGGAAATCCCTGTGCTGCGTATCAAAATAGTCCCGTGCGTAAAGGATGCGGTCTTGGAATTCATCAAGGAACTCGAGAGCAAATGACGGGTCACGCTTCAAGGCACGGCATCCAGAGCCTGCGGAAAAGTCGCAATACAAGTTTGGATACTTGCGAAGCAATTCTATGAGCCTACCGCCAGGGACGACGGGGCACGGTACGGGCGGATAGCCGCTTGTCTTGTAGAGTTCGTCCTTTGAAATATGAATCCAGAATGTCAATGCATGACCAAGGAAGATAGTTTCGGGGCATAACTGAAGGATGCGTTCAAGTGTATCAATGTCACCACCCCACCATTCTTGCCAGGCACCGTCCCTGTCGCCGAGTTCATCTTGCAAATGCAGCGTAACAGGCATTTTGAGGCGACCCGCCATGCGGAAAAGGCGCAATGCCTCGCGGTCGTCGAACATCATTCGGACCTTAACCTCGCCGCAAACTTGTGCGCCATAGATATAGTGAGCGGCATGGAGTCGTTCGCACGCATCAGGGGTACGCGGGTCGGGAGCGTAGCCGAGTATGAAGCGTTCGGGTGCACGTTCCTTGTAGTTAAGGCAGCGTGTAAAGGGAATCGGGCCGTATTTCGAGCCAAGCGTCTCCGACGGAATCACATGTGCATAACTTTTCGAGTATTCGTTTTCGCCGCATTCCCAACTCAACAGCCAGGTCTGTGAAATGCCATTGGCATCCATGTTCGCCAGATATTTGTCCAGATTATGCCCATGCCAATCTGGATGATTGTGCGCATCAATAATTTTCATGCTTTTGATTCCTGAGTTCAAAGTTTCATTTTCCAACAGCCCCTTTCGGTTTGTTAGTACAATGTAGCCTTTCAAACTCAATCGTCAAGCCAGCGTTTTCTGAAGACACGTTGGCGAATCGCGTCATCATCGCTTTATGATCCAACACATTGACCTTCTGGTAGTTTGTGTCTCCCATCCGTTTTTAAAACAGTTTTCCTTGCAATTATGAAGAAAAACTGTTTTTGAGGTCTATATTAAAACTTTAATCAAACAACATTGAACCGAATTTTGAAATCACTTTTATGGAGAACCCAATGAAACATTATGCATTGGCATTTGCGTTCTTTTTTGCGGTCTCGCTGATGGCTGGCGTCATGCCTGGAGAAAACATTCTCTTCAACGGCAACATGGTTGGCAGCGCGAACAGTCCCGTGACAGGCAAGCCTGCAACAGTGCCCGACTTGTGGGAAACAATGGGCTCGGTTGAAGGCGTGAGATTCATCGTGGAATCAGGGGCCGACAAAGGCAAAGGCCTCCTGCGCTTTTCGCAGGTCGATCCATCAAAGCCAGCAAAGGAAATCACGGTCAAGCAGCCTGCATTGATACTTGTCGAAGGCGAGAAGTACCGAATCTCCGCAATGGTCAGAACCAGAGACTTTGAAAGCCCGCACTGCGGAATCGTTGTCTGCGATCGTGGCTGGTACCATGACACTGGCATTCACAAGTTTCCGAAGAACCAGGACTGGACGCCCATGTCCGCTGACGTGACCATGATTTCCCCGAACAAAGGCAGACATTCTTTCGCCATGTTCGCCTGCGACTTCAAGGGAACGCTTGAAATCAAAGACGTCAAACTGGAGGCGCTTTCCGAAAAAGCCCAGAAGGAATCCGAAAAGAGCGAATTGATCAGCCTGGTCGTCAGACCCCTCCTCATCCCCATGACGCCGCTCGTCAACAAGATAACCATACCAGAGGCCAACACTGGTTATCCGCAATTGACGTTCCTCTTCAACGGCAATCTGCCAGAAAACACATCCTGCGAAGACTACGACATCCACTTTTCCGTTAACGACTTTCCCGAAGACAGCGTGAAACTCTGCAAGGGCTTGAATACCATTACGTTCAAGAACGGCGTCAAACCTGGCGACTTCAAATTGAAGGTGAGTATCGTCGAACGAATCAAAGGAAAATCCATCTGCACGCAAGAGTACACTGCGACGTTTGTGAATCCCGTCAAGACATCCGACAAGGGCCACAGGCGCCTGAACAACCTTGTCGTGGAAGTCCTGAACCAGCCAATCAAGAAGAGCGCCGAACCGCAGACGTTCACGTTCTGCACAATGCGGGACGGTTGGGTCTTCATCACCGCGCAAAATGCCGAAGCGGATTCGCTTGAAGTCACGCTGGACAATTCATTGAAAGTCATAAATGCC